>NZ_JAFLRJ010000388.1 GCF_017315755.1 Streptomyces beijiangensis | reverse complement strand
AGCGTGGACTTCCCGGCCCCGGTGGACCCGCCGATGACGGCGAGCACCGGAGCGTGCGGATCTCTCAGCCGGGGCACCAGATAGTCGTCCAACTGCGCGAGCAGTTCGGTCTGCGTCTGCCGAGCGCGAGGCGCTCCGGCGACGGGCAGCGGAAGGCGCACGGCCGCCACCCGGTCGCGCAGGACGGAGAGTGCGTCGATCAGCTGAGGCCGTACATCCAAGGTCACCACATGCGAAGAATGCCCGTTTTTAGTGCGTTTTTGAAGCGTATGGCCACTTCTGCGCGCCAATGAGGGCCATCCAGTGGCATCCGGAACCGTTCAGACACCCGGGACAGACGGGACGAGTGGGACAGGGGCATAACGAGTGCACAACACCCGGCGCGTGAGGCGCAAAAAGCGCTGCGAGAATCGCACCTGCCTGCGATTATCGGTTCGCTTCACTGAACCTCCACATCGTGCCACGGAGGTGAAGCAACCGGGACGAGGGGAACGGAGCCCTATCCTTGTCCCCGGCAAGGTCACGCACCCGTACAACCGGGGCTCCAGGCCACCGAGGCCACCATCGGCCCCCGTAGCTCAGTGGATAGAGCAGGTGCCTTCTAAGCACTTGGCCGCAGGTTCGAGTCCTGCCGGGGGCACACCAGTGCATCCATCGTCCGGCCCTCCCTCGCGGAGGGCCTTTTTGCTGGTCAGGGCAATGTAGCGACCCAGGCGTATCAACGACGTAAGAGCCGGACCCGCCCCTGGTGAGAGCGGGGGAGAGTCCGGCTGTGTCCGGCGGATGCCGGGTTTCTACAGGTGGCTGTGTCGAATACGTGTCGAAGTTCTGGACCGCGGCTCAGTCCTCAGCGGTGTACTCCGGAAGATCTCCGCCGGCCTCGATCCGCTTCTGGTGATCCCTGAGCTGCCCCGAGATGCACCGCGCGTACGTGGAGAGCAGCACCGGCACGCTGTTGCCCGCCCACTCCGCGACCTGAGCCGCCGGTACGCCGTTGTTGAGCCAGGTGGTCAGGCAGGTGTGCCGAAGGTCGTACACCCGCTTGCCGAGCGGTGACGCGTACTCGTCCGGGGTGTGTGTCTCGCGGCGACCTCTGGTGGAGCCTTGTCCCGCTTCTTGGTGTTGAAGGCCCACTCGCTCAGCGGCCAGCCAAAACATGTCCGGCTTCCCCACCTTCGCCAGCGTGGTCGCCGCAAGACGATAGATCCGCGCCGAGACAGCCCAACAGTCCCGGCGTTCCTCTGCCGAGCGGACCGCCCGAACTTCCGGTCCGGGTCTGAGTGGTCTGCTCCTGAGTGTGTGATCTCCGACTGAGCATCCAAGCTGGGCGGGCGCTGCTACGTTGAATGAGCCTTGTCGATTCAGTCGTGAATTGAAACGGAGTTGGTCGTGTCAGGTCCGGATGTGATCCTCTTCGACATCGGGGGGGTGCTCTTCTGTGATCCGTGGGAGACCCTCGTGCTCACGCCCGGTCGAGGGCTGGCAGACAGACTGGGTGTCCCCATGGACGTCGCTCGCGCTGCCGGAGTGCGGCTCTGGGGGCGTTATTCCGGCGAGGTGGCCGACGAGTCGAGTTACTGGGCTGACATGGGCGTGGAGGTAGGCGTTACGGTGCCGCCTGAGCTGGTCCGTGAAGTCGAGTGCGAGCTTCTGTCGCCAAGTCCGTGGGCACATGAACTACTCGCGCAAGCTGCTGCGACGGGCGCGGAGTTCGGCATCGCGTCGAACAACACGTCGTTCTGGTTCGCCAAGCAGTCGAAGAAGCTCGGACTGAGTGAGTGGATCAACGAAGATCTTGTCTTCGTGTCTCAGGAGTTGGGTGTAGCAAAGTCTGAGCCCGGGGAAGGGCTCTTCGAGATTGCGGCAGAGCAACTCCGTGGTCGGCAGGTGAGTCTCGTCGAGGACCGGCCCGAGAACCTCCGCCGAGCCGAGGGTTTGGGGATCAGGGCCTTGGACTACTCCTTCGAGAGGGACCGCGACGCGTTCCCGAATTTCTTGTCATCGAGAGTGCGGCTGTGACGGGGCGCCAGCGTGCACCCGTACCGAGACGGTCGACCATCCCGCAGCAGCCTGCGCCTCCGCCAGGGGAGACTCTCCCTGCGGTAGTGCAGGCCCTCCTGGCCGAGTACAACTCCTTACGCCAGGAGAGCCTGCAGGCGATCACGAATCGCCTGCAGATCATGAACTTCGCTTTCACATCGCTGGCGGTGGTCATGGCCGCGATCCTCAGTACCTCCGTGTCGCGGGTACTCGTGATTCCCATTTGCATGGTCTTCGTCCCCATCACCGCCAAGGCGAGCCTGCTGATCTGGCTCGGGGAGTACCACCGCTCTCAGCGTGCCGGGCGTGGAGTGGCGAAGATCGAGACGCGTATCAACAACCACCTCGGCGAGCCGGCACTCTTCTCTTGGGAGTCCGGGCTCAGCTCCTCGGGTACGCACATGAGCTACCCCTATGCAGCGACAGCCGCGTACATGCTCTCCGCGGGCGTTCTGGCCCATCTGGTCGGCATCTACTTCCTGGGCGAGACCGTTGCCCGATTCGGGCAGACCACCACAGTCCTCACCGTGGTCGGTGCCGGCGTCTACGCGATTGCCCTGGAGCTGCTGTTCTTCCGCTTCTTTCGGAGTCGCTGGCGGGCCGTCAGGAGCCATCACCACACGCAGTAGCCTCCCTTCGCCATTCAACGACGGTCGGGTGACGGGAACGGGCGGGCACTTCGCCGGGGGGCCGTCCGTTGTCGGGGTGTAAGTGCTGTTCATGTGGATGACTACGGAGACGAACGATGGCCCTGTGGGACCGCTTCAAGGACTCTGCGCAGACCATGCAGAGCCAGCTCAACGCCAAGAAGAATGACCTGAAGAGCGGTGGGTTCCGGGATGCCAGCATGGCCATGTGCGCGCTCGTCGCTGCGGCGGACGGGTCCATCGATCCCTCGGAGCGGCAGCGTGTCGCCTCGCTGATCGCTGGCAATGACGTGCTGCGGAACTTCCCTGCGGATGATCTGCAGACGCGTTTCAACGACTACTGCCAGAAGCTCTCGGCGGACTTCGACTTCGGCAAGGTCGGTGTACTGCAGACCATCGGGAAGGTCAGCAAGAAGCCGACCGAGGCGCGTGCCGTGATCCAGATCGGGATCGTCATCGGTGGTGCCGACGGTGACTTCGACAAGGCTGAGCAGGGCATTGTGCGTGAGGCGTGCTTCGCGCTGGGGATTGCGCCGGCCGAATTCGACCTTTAGGTAAGAGGGTTCAGGCCAGGGACGAGCCCGCCGTCAGGGCGAAGGACGCCGTCGTCACCAGGGTGCGGGCCAGGTGGAGGCGGTTCCATTTCGATTCGAATGCTGCGCGCGTCTCCGTCGCCGGTGCCGTGGATTTCTCCAGCGCCACATTCAGCGGGATGTTGCCTGCGATCGTCACCAGGTGGCTCAGGACCGCGCAGGCCAGGCCCAGGATCAGCAGGAGGCGCGCGGTGTCCGTGCGGGCGTCTACGGGGACGGCGAGAGCCGCGGCCGGGAGCGCTACGAAGCCCAGGAAGATGAGCAGGAAGAGGGGGTTCGGCACCTTCTCGTTGATGCGGCGCATGGCCGCCACGAACTGCTCGTCGGTCAGGAGCTTCAGGCCGGACATGACGCCTGCCGCGAAGGCGAACATGAATCCGGCGTAGAGCCCGGTGGCTATGACGGCGAGAACGAGCAGCGTGGTGGCCATGCGACACATGATGGCCGGGGGCGGCGGATTGTGCAGCCCTGTTTCAGGCAGGGGTCAGGTTTTCAGGGTGTTCGCCTCGCGTATTGCCGTTGCCAGGTCTCGGACTTGGGTGTCTTCGGTTGATTCCGCCAACTTGCTTGCTCGGTTCGACAGTTCGGTGAGGGTGGGCGCGGACGGCAAGGAGCGTCCTCGTAGTTCGTCCGCGAAGTAGGCGGCTACCGCTGTCACTTGGAGGCGGGAGCTCGCGTCGTTCCAGAGGCCGGCCGACAGGTCGCTCGTCTCCACCATTCCGCTCTGCTCGTGCGGGGAGCGGTCCGCGGGGTCCAGCCAGCGCACGCTTGCTGTTGCCAGGTGGCCAGTGGCTCCCGCCCGGAGGCGTACCGCGTAGAGCGCCGTCACCGTGTGGCCCGGGCCCACCTCTCCGCCGTCCACCCGGTCGTTGCGGAAGTCCTTGTCGGCCACCCGGCGGTTGTCGTAGCCGATCAGCTTGAACTGCTGCACCGTCTGCGGGTCGAACGCCACCTGCGCCTTGGCGTCCCGTGCCGTCAGCTCGATGTTGGCGGGCAGCTGATCGCAGAAGACCTTTCGGGCCTCCGTGCGGGAGGCGACATACGTCGTGTGGCCGTCGCCCTTGTCCGCCAGGCGCTCCATCAGCGCGTCGCCGTAGTCGCTGCCGACGCCGACCCCGAAGAGCGTGATGCCGTACTCGCGGCGTGCCCCGTCGATCCGCTTCAGGATCTTGTCCGCCGACGTCTCGCCAGTGTTGGCGAGCGCGTCCGAGAGGAGTACGACCCGGTTGGTGGCGCCCTTCCTGTGGCCTTCGACCGCGACGTCGTAGCCGGTCCGCACGCCTGCCTCCAGGTTGGTGGACTCCGCCGGTTCGAGGCCGTCGACGATGTGGTGGATACGGTCCCTGCGGCCCTCCACCCGTGTCATCGGGAGCCGGATCTCGGCCTCGTCGCTGAAGGTGACGATCGCGATCGAGTCGTCATCGCGCAGTTGGTCGGTGAGGACGCCCAGCGAGTCCCGCACCAGGTCCAGGCGGCCGGTCTCCCCCATCGAGCCGGAGACATCGATGACGAACGTCAGGGCGGCGGGCGGGCGTTCGGCGCCCTCGGACTGGCCTCGGGTGGCGAGTCCTACCCGTACCAGCGACCAGTCGTCACTGCCCGTCCTCGCGCCGTCGACCGTCACTGTGAAGCCGTTGCCGTCCGGGCGCTTGTAGTCCTGGCGGAAGCTGTTGACGAACTCCTCGGGCCGTACGGTGTCCGCCGCACGCTCGCCGATGGACGGCTGCCGGCGGCGGACACCGTACGGCCC
>NZ_JAFLRJ010000387.1 GCF_017315755.1 Streptomyces beijiangensis | reverse complement strand
CGGATGCAGATGGTCCCCCGAGTCGTACCGCCCCAGCATCCGCCCCGGCGCATACGGATCCCGCACCACCCGGTCGAAGTCGACGACCGAGTCGAAGATCTTCCCCGCCCGGATCGCCCCGTTGACCTCTTCCCGCACCGCCTCGCGCCGCGCCGTCGCCCGCGCGTACCCGCCGAACGGCGTCAGCGTCGCCCCGACCACCCGCAGCCCTCGCGCGTGCGCCCGCGCGGTCAGCTCCCGCAGCCCCGCGGTGATCGACGCCGCGTCGCTCCCGTGCAGTACGTCATTGATCCCCAGCGCGACCAGCACGGTCTTCGCCCCGCTGTGCGCCAGCACGTCACGGTCGAACCGGGCAAGACCGCTGCGCCCGCTGCGTCCGCCGCGCCCCTCGGTCAGCAGGCGGTTCCCGGCGATGCCCGCGTTCACCACGCCGTAGCGGCCGTCCAGCCGGTCGGCGAGCACGTCGGGCCAGCGGCGGTCGGCGCCTTCGGTGGACTGGTAGCCGTCCGTGATCGAGTCTCCGAAGGCGATGACGGTGCCCTCGGCCCGGTTGGTCAGGACGTCCACGGCGGTCAGGTACCGCCAGTACGGGGTGGCCTGCACCCCCGCGCCGTTCACCAGCGCGGAGAGCTGCTGGGTGTGCGGGTGGTACGTGACCGGGCCGCTCGCCCCCGGCGTCAGCACGTCCACCACCAGGTCGGAGTCTGCCGCCACCCGTACGCGCACCGGATCGGACACGGTCTGCCGGCCGGCCGGGATCGTCACGGCCATACGCCCCGCGAAGGTGACCCGGATCGTGCCCACCGTGGCCCGGGTGATCCGCAGCGGCCTGGCCCCGTACAGATTCGACAGGGTGATCCGGGCCTGGGTGCCCCCGATGCTGGTGTGCACGATGTTTCGTACGGTGCTCCCGGGAAACCCTCGTGAGGTCCCCGGCTCCGCACCGGCAGGCGCCGCGGCCCAGGTCCCGATCCAGGCGGAGGGCCTGGCGAGCTGGGATCGGACGGCGGATGCGGGGGTACGGGCCAGCAGGACGATCCCCACGGAGAGGGCCACCACGATCGCCACCAGCGCGGCGAGCAGGGCGTAACCACGCCTCAGGGTCATATCAGGGGTCTCCTTGGGAACTCGACGTGCGTCCCGGGAGTAGCTCAGGTAGGGACAGTACGTACGGGACAGTGCGTGGTCGCGGATGGACGGACGGACAGGCGGAGCGGATGGAACGTACGAGAGGGACCGGCACCCCGGACCAAGGTGTCCCTGCCCCGCTGGGCTCCTTTGCCTTCAGCGCGGCCGACGAGGAGAAGCGCCGCGGGGTCCGCCGGATGAAAACGACGGCAACGGGCCTGCTTCTGATCGTCTCTCTGATTTTCGTACTTGCCACTTGGGCGAAGAACACTGGGTCCGGTTCCTGGGCGGGATACGTCGCCGCGGGGGCCGAGGCGGGCATGGTGGGCGCGCTGGCCGACTGGTTCGCCGTGACAGCACTCTTCCGCCGCCCACTCGGTCTCCCCATTCCGCACACCGCGATCATCCCCAACAAGAAGGACCAGCTGGGGGAGTCTCTCGGTTCCTTCGTGGGCGAGAATTTCCTCTCCGGTGAGGTCGTACGCTCCCGGCTCCGCGCGCTCGGCATCGGCCGCCGCCTGGGCGCCTGGCTGGCGGAACCGGCCCACGCGGACCGCGTCACGGCCGAGCTGTCCACCGCGCTGCGGGGCGCGCTCACCGTCCTGCGCGACTCCGACGTACAGGCCGTGGTCGGCGAGGCGATCAGCCGCCGCGCGGACGCGGCCGAAGTGGCGCCCGGCATCGGCAAAATGCTCGAGAAGGTCGTGGCGGACGGCGGCCACCGCCGTGTCGTCGACCTGATCTGCGTCCGCGCCCACGACTGGCTGACGGTCCACTCCGACTCGGTGATGGACGCGGTCCAGGGCGGCGCCCCCGGCTGGACCCCGCGCTTCGTCGACCGCAAGGTCGGCGACCGCGTCTACAAGGAACTGCTGCGCTTCATCACGGAGATGCGCGACATGCCGGCCCACCCGGCCCGCGGCGCCCTCGACCGCTTCCTGGCCGACTTCGCCTCGGACCTCCAGTCCGACACCGAGACCCGCGCCCGCGTGGAGCGACTGAAGTCGGAGATCGTGGGGCGCCCGGAGGTGCAGGACGTGATCGCGTCCGCGTGGTCCTCCGTACGCGCGATGATCATCTCGGCGGCGGAGGACGAGCAGAGCGAACTGCGCCTGCGCGCCAGGGCCTCGCTGATGTCCCTCGGCGCCCGGATGTCGACAGACGGCCGGCTGCAGAGCAAGGTGGACGGCTGGCTGGAGGACGCGGCGGTGTACGTGGTCACGACGTACCGCGCCGAGATCACCTCGCTGATCACGGACACGGTCGCGGGCTGGGACGCCGACCACACCTCGCGCAAGATCGAGGCTCACATCGGCCGCGACCTGCAGTTCATCCGGATCAACGGCACGGTGGTCGGTGCCCTGGCGGGCCTGCTGATCTACACGGTCACGCAGGCGGTGGGCGGCTAGCGCGGGTCCGTGCCCGGCTCACTCACAGCCGACCCCGTCCCCGTCCCGGTCGAGATGGCGCCCGTACCCCGGATCCCCGACGTGGATGGGGGCGGCACCGGCGGCCCGGACGGCGGCGCAGTTCTTGTAGTACGTACTGCCGCCACCCCCGCCGCCACTGCTGCCTCCGCTGCTGCCACCCGTGCTCCCGCCTCCACCGGAGCTGCCGCCCGACTCGCACCCGATCCCGTCCCCGTCCCGGTCGAGCCACGGTCCGTACCCCGGATCGCCGACGCGTACGGGTGCGGCACCGGCGGCGCGGGCGGCGGTGCAGTTGCGGTAGTACACCTTGGGCCGGGCGGAGTGCGTCGCCTTCGGGGTCGGTGACGGCGTGGGCGAAGGACCGGCCACGGTGATCCGTACGACGGCGGTCCCGGTCAGCGGCGGCTCGCCCTTCACGTTCACGCGGTACGTGAACTCGTCCTCGCCCCCGTACCCGCCGGTCGGCGTGTAGACGACGGAGGTCCCTTCCACGACGGCGGTGCCGTGCCCGGCGGGCCGGGAGACGGTCACGGTGAGGTCCGTATCGCCGAACTCCGTGTCGAGGTCATGGCTTTCGCCCGCTTCGAGCGTCACCTGGTCATTGCCCAGCACGGCCACGGCGATCCGCTTCCCGGCCCGCGCCTGCGCGGTGTCGTCGGCGAGCTTGAGCACCCGCGCGGGCGCGGGCGACGAGGCGGCGTCCTTGACCGGGGCGGCCGGGGCGGCCGGGGCGGTCGTGGCGGCGGGCTTCGCGTCCCCCTTCCCGCCGTCACCTCCGCACCCGGCGAGCGTCAGCACCAGCACCCCGGCCCCTGCGGCCAGTTGCCCGCATCTCAACTTTCTTCTCTTCGAAGCCATGTGCCCCCCAAGGCAGTTCACGTTCAGTGAAGGAAGAGATGGTCCCAGCGCGCGGCACACCGCCATGGCCACATGACCGAAGTTGTGATGAAACTGTGTACGCGCGGACGCGTAGGCTGCCGGGAATGAGCGACGATCTCGTGACTCTGCGCCCGGTCCTGGAGGCCGATCTCCCGCTGTTCGAGGTATTCCTGACGGACCCGGAGTCGGCCGGGGAATTCTCCTGGACCGGCTGGCGCGACCCCCGCCTCTGGCGCCGGCGCTGGGAGGAGAGCGCCCTGCTCGGCGACGAGGGCGGCGCGCTCGTCGTGGCGGCGGGCGCGGAGGGTCTCGGCTTCGTGGCGTGGCGGAAGGTCCCGGCCTGGGGCGGTGCGTATCACTGGAACATCGGCGTCCAGCTGTTGCCGCAGGCCTGCGGCAAGGGCGCGGGCACGGAGGCCCAACGGCAGCTGGTGGCCTACCTGTTCGCGCACAGTCCGGTGGTCAGGATCGAGGCCGACACCGAGACGGGGAACCTCGCGGAGCAACGGGCCCTGGAGAAGGCCGGTTTCACCCGGGAAGGCGTCTCCCGCAGCGTGAACTTCCGCGACGGCGAGTGGCGCGACGGCGTGCGCTACAGCATCCTGCGCTCGGACTCGGCGGTGCCGGGCAGCGTCCTGGACAGGTGACATGGCCACCGTCACGCCGTATGTGATCAGCTGTGCGGATGGAAGCGCTATGGACGAGTGCTGTCGCGGTCATCGGCACGCTGCTGGGCGGCGTGGTGACGCATGTCTTCCAGCGGCGGGCGGCGAAGGAGAACGAACACTTCTCGCGTACGGAGTCGCTGCGGCAGGAACGCATCGCCGCGTACAGCGCGTTCGCGGGTGCGCTGGAGGACTTCCGCAAGGTGCAGGGGGACCGCTGGTACCGCAGGCAGGAGGACAGGAACGGGGAGCCGTACAAGGAGGCGCTGCGCGAGGGCCATCGGCACCGGGCGCTGGCGCGGCAGGCGCTGTTCCGGGTCAAGCTGCTCGCGGGTGACCGGACGCTGATCGAGGCGGCGGACCACGCGTTCGAGGCGACGCGGAACACATCCGGGGCCCGGGACGAGGCCCACAGGGACGAGCTCTTCACCGCATCCAGGACGGCGATAGAGGTGTTCGTGGAGACGGCGGCGCCGAGCGTGCAGTGAGGAGGCGGCCCGGGCCGCGTCGCGCCCCGGGCCGCCGGACCAACACCCTTACCGACGCGCCTACTTGGTGGGCCCGACCCAGATGCCGTCTTCGTGGTCCATGTCGGGGGAGACCTCGACCTGCAGCTCCTTGGCCGCGGTCGGGGTCAGGGAGAAGGTGAACTGGCTCACGGCCTGCTTGCCGGGCAGCAGCTTCCCGGTGAAGGGCTTGGTGGCGTAGTGGCCGTCGAAGACCATCTCGGCCTCCGCGCCGTCGCCGCCCTTGCCGGTCGGCAGGGCGAGCGTGATGTCGAGGGGCTTCTTGGTGCCGTTGACGATGGTGACCTTCACCTGGACGGCGGTGTTGCCCGCCTTGTGCCCGGCGGAGAACTCATCGGGCTTGTACTTGGCGGGCTTCCCGACGATGACCTTGACCCCGTCCTCGTACGCCATCGCCTTCCCGAAGGCGAGCGGCTTGTCGTCGGCCGCCTCATCCTCCGAGGGTGAAGTCGCTCCGTCGGCAGGGTCGGTGGGGGAGGCGGTCACCTCCACGTTCTCGATGTCCTTGAGCCCCTCGGTGCCGTTCTTGACCATGAGGACGGTGACGACGAGCCCGATCACGGCCAGCGCGGTGGCGACCCCGCCGAGCGCGATCCCGGCTATCGCCATGGCCTTGTTGGTGGCCTGTCCCTTGCGGACCCGGCCAAGACCCACGATGCCGAAGATCAGCGCGAGGACACCGAGCGGCCCCGAAAGCCAGAACATGAAGTAGATGAACCCGAAGACGACGCCGACCACACCGACGACGAGCGCGGCGACCCCGAGTCCGTTGCGCGGCTGCTGCATCAGAGGCTGCGGCATTCCGGGAAAGGGTGCGCCGGTGGGCGGCGGGCCCCACGGGTTCTCGGGGCTGTTGGTGGGCATGGTCATTCGGAGTCCTTCTGAGGTCAGGGAAGTCGGCTCACAATAACAGGACCCTTTACGTTTCATTTACTTTATTTACGAATCCGCAACCTCACCGAAAGCGCCGAACCCTCACCTGAGAAGCAACCTCAAGGTTGCGTCTGGCGAGCCCATGTGCAACTCTGAGGTTGCACCCAATGGCGACGTGTTGAAGGAGCCCCTCATGAGCGAGGACCGGATCGAACGCGACACCCTGATCGACGCATCCCTGGAGCGCGTCTGGACCCTGGTGGCCCAGCCCGGTTTCTGGGTGGCCGAGGAGGCGAGCCTGGCCGGCACGGTGGCCGTGGAGGGGGAGTCCATGGTGGCGGCCAATTCCGTGCACGGCACTTTCCCCGTACGGGTGGAGAAGGTCGACCCGCCGACGTACCTGGCGTACCGGTGGGCCAGCGCCTTCCCCGGTCAGGAACTGACCGCCGACAACAGCACTCTCGTGGAGTTCACGCTGATCCCCGAGGGCGACAAGACGCGCCTTCGCGTGGTCGAGAGCGGCTTCGCGGCACTGGCCGGCCCGGAGGACCTGCGCAGCCAGGCCGTGAAGGACAACACCGGTGGCTGGCCCGAGGTGCTCGACGCGTTCAGGAAGCGCGCAGAGCAGGCCCCCGCATGACAGAGAACGGTGGCGGCGCCGTCGAGCTGGTGGACGGCGTCCTCGCCGCGCTCGCGGACCCGACACGACGCCGGCTGCTCGACCACCTGGCGGCCAGGGGCGAGGCCACGGCGACCACGCTCGCCGGCCAACTCCCCATCTCCCGCCAGGCGGTGGTCAAGCACCTGGCGGTCCTGGACGCGGCAGGCCTGGTCGCGGGCGGCCGGGTGGGGCGCGAGGTGAGGTACGCGGTGAGACCGGAGGCCCTGGACGCGACAGCGCGCTGGATGTCCGCGCTGGCGGCGGACTGGGACCGGCGCCTGGCGAGGATCAAGCGCATCGCGGAGGCGGCGGAGCGAGACGGAGGCTAGCCGTGCCATTGCCATCTATCCGCCTCCGCCCCGTAGTTGGGGCCGCCGTCACGCGGATTCCCCGCCGCGCGAGGTCGTGGCGCCCAAGTTGCGGGCCGTGGAGACGATGTTCTGGAGCGCCGCGATGTGCCGTACCAGCCCCTGCTGTCCAACGGGGGTGAGGGAGAGCCAGGTCCGGGGGCGCTTGCCGACGTATCCCTTGCGGACGGTGAGGTATCCGGCGGCCTCCAGTGCGGAGGCGGTCTTGCTGAGGACCGAGTCGGAGACCTGGCATCCGTCGCGTACGGCGGCGAACTCGGCCTCGTCGCAGGCGGAGAGGAAGGCGATGACGGCCAGCCGGGTCGGATGGTGGATCGTCTCGTCGAGTGCGGCGGGTCCCGTCCCCCGCACCTCCGGGTTCAGCGGGTCATCGGTCATGCGAGCTCCCGGAGTCTCTGCCTGATCCCGGCATTGCGTACGGCACAGGCGACCCACACGCCGATTCCCAGGACGACGAAGACCGTCACGCGCGTGCCGGCCGCCCGTATGCCGAACTGCGCACACAGGCCCCACGTCACCGCACCCGCGCCAAGGACGGCCAGGAGTGCGATCCATCGCCGCCTGAGACGTTCGGACACGGACGCGGCCACCATGACTCCTGTCATCCGCCGGGCGGTTCGGGCGAGGGCGACGATCGCACCCATCCCCACGAAGGGCAGCAGAAGCGTCACCGGCACCCACAGGCCACCTCTGCCCGAGCCCCAGGCCAGTCCCACCGCAGGCACGATGACGGTTGCCGCGGCGGCCGGCCCGTACCAGGCGGGCGACATGGATGACTTCAGACGGGCCCGCTCCTTGACCGCGCCAATATTCCGCAGGGCGTTTGCCGCGGCGTTGTCCTCGTACATGGTCATCGAGCGTTCCGGGCCTTCCGTGGGTCTGGTGTCAGCCTGCGGATTGCCATCCTGCCACGTACTTTCCACCATGGAAAGTACGTGCCGCTACGAGGTGCGCCGAATGCCGGGACCCGCTGCCGCCGACCCAGAAGACCGGCATCTGCACCCCCTGCGACAGGGCGGGGCCCCGCCCTGTCGCAGCGCCGCTGCCGGTGTCCGTAACGGCGCGGACGGCTGTGCTTCGAGCGGCGCTGCGAGGCCAGGCGGCAACCTGAGTACGCGTACTCTCGCGGCCCCCGTGCAGGCGGGCCACCCTGGAGGTATGGCACACACAGACGCGAAGGTTGCGGGGCTTCTCGGCCCGCTGTCCACCCGGTCCGCCGCGGAACGGTGGCTGACCCGCCTGGCGGCGGCGCTGGTCTCGGCGGGGGCGTACCTCCTCTTCATTCCCTGGGACACCCGCAACCGCGCGACCGCCGCCCACCCGTACGACGAGACGACGCCTGTCACCGGCCTGGGTGTGGTGCTGCTCGGGGTGGCCCTGGTGCTCCTGGCCGCGTACATCGGCCACCGCGACCATGTGGCGTGGGCGCTGCTGCTGGTCGCAGTACCGCCGTCGATCCTGATGTTCGTCTCGTTCTCGTCGCACCCCGAGCAGGATGTTTCGCTGTGGCCGCTGGCCTGGGCGTTCTTCACGGCGATCATGGCGGGCGCGGCGCTTGTCGCGGCCTTGGTGGGCGGAGGTCTGCGTACCAGGACCGAGGCGTGAGCGGAGCCTCAGGCGCCGGTGGTGCCGTCGGCCATCTCGCGCAGGATGTCGAGGTGCCCGTTGTGCCGTGAGGTCTCCTCGATGAGGTGCATCAGCACCCACCCGAGCGTGACGTGTGTGCCGTCCTTGACGGGCCGCTTCGCTGTGGCGGAAAAGTCGGTGGTGGAGATCAGCTCGTTGAAGCGGGCGCTCTGCTCCTGGTACTCGGCCAGTAGGCCGGCGAGCGGGAGTTCGGCGCCGATGCGCATCTCCCGGTCGGGGTCCTCGTCGGTCCAGGGGCCGCGGTCCTCCTCGCCGAAGAAGATGACCTCGAACCACCAGTGCTCGACCCACCGGAGGTGGCTGATCAGCCCGCCCGGGGTCATGAGCGGCGAACCCGGCAGCGGGGCCTTGGCGGCATTCTCCGCGGACAGGCCTTCGCACTTGGCGACGGCGGTGGCGCGTGCGTAGTCGAGGAAGGTCGTGAGCATGGCGCGCTCGTCCCAGGTGGACGGCATATCGGTACGTGACATGGGGCGATGCTCGCATCCCCTGAGGATCCCTGGGGCAGAATTAACGCCATGACGACTTGAAGGGCACCGGCCGGACGCGAGCCCTGGCGCAAGAGGGGAACCGGCTGGTCCGTCTACGACCGTGGATGCTGGATCTGCGTCGAGTGCCGGGCTGCTGTCCGCTCCTACCAGTACCGCGTCCATCCGCCCGGGTCCGCCATGTTCGAGCGCTGCATCGGGCTGGCGTGGTGCGCGGGGTGCCGGATTTACTCGGGCGACATGGTTCACGTTCCGCGCAAGCGCGTGCTGGCCGACGCTCTCGTCTCGCTTCCTGCCGATGAACGCGACCGATTGCTCCGCAAGGAGGGCGCGTTGGTCGACTATCTCGACCGCCGATGACGCATCGCACTGACCTAGGCCCGGACTGTGCCGTCCCATCGCCACTCCGTCAGGCGAGGGTGCCCCTGCAGCTCCGCCCGGCCCGTGGCCCACAACAGGGTGGGCCAGGGTTCCGTGGACGACGGCGCGTCCGGGAACAACCGGGCGAGCACCCGCGCGCACATATCAGCAGGCGGGCTCCACGCGAGCCCGAGTCCCTGCGCCAGGTCGTGCACATGCACCAGGGTCTCCACGACCCCCATCGCGGCGAAGCCCTCAGGGTCCGAGATGCCGAAGCCGTGATAGGCGCGGGTCCGCGGAGGCGTCGTACGCACCATGGCGACCAGCAGCGCGCCGCTCGCTTCCAGGACCTGCAACAGGCCGGCGGGCCCTGCCTTGCGGTCCGCGTGAATGGCGTTGGCCGGACCACCGGGCCGTCGGCTCTCCCACAGGAAGGGCACCTCGCCGTCCAAGGGGGGTGATGTGGGGCCGAGTTGCGCGGCGTAGGCGAAGAGGTCGTCGCTGAGGTGCTCGACGGTTTCCCAGCAGTCCCACTCCAGCGAACCGGCCTTCGTGTCCCACGCGGCTGGGGGCGCCTCACGAAGGACGGCCACCGCGAGCTGTGCGGCAAGGGCGACGTCGTCCGCGGTGACGGGGGACGGCTGGGCGTGGCCACTCGTGGCTGATCGGGACATAGCAGGACGGTACCGCTACGAGAGCCGCCGCCTCGTCGACCGTCAAGGTGGTGGACTCGAGCACTGGCACTTCGTCCCTCAAGTAGCCGACCCCTCACTGTCGTTGATGGATCCCGCGGTCGTTGGCGCCTCCATGGCGCCATCGTGATCGGACGATACGACCGCTAGGGTTTCGCGGTGTCGGGGGACGTGAGGGCCCCCGACAGCGAACGCCGACTGATCTCTCAGCCACATCGGGGGCAGCATGCAATGGCTTCTGGCCACCTTAGGAGCACTGGTCCTCGGGCTGGCCACCAACGCGATGTACGACCTCGCCAAACACGGAGCCGTGCGAAGACCGTCTCTCGTGATAAATCGACGCGCGCTGTCGCCGGCCGCACGGTCCTACGATGCGAATACGCACAGTCTGTACTCATTCGTCACCTGGTCAAAGACCCGGCAACTCACCGAAGGCAAGTTACACACGTCATTTGCCGGAACCCTGGACCGTCCCCACGTGCTTTCCGGAGTCGACTGGGACGACGGCGTGCGTCGTTTCGAGGCGGCGGGGGAGCGCGGCAGCACTGCGTACATCTCTGGTCTTGAAGTGGACACCGGCGAGCACCCTGCGGCCCACGCATTTCACGTCACTGTCGCAGAGAGCAGATACTCCGAGTGCCTGGCAGCGAAATCCCTGCTGGACAGTGGTCCTGACGTGCAGGACCGAGTCCTCGGGGCGATACAGCAGGGAAGCCGTGGCTTCGCCCGGACGGCGCCTCCGACGATGGTCAGCGCGTGTGTCGCCGTCATCAGTTCGGAGAACCGGCTGCTCGCCCTGCGCCGGTCGCTGGCCGTCCGGACCTTCCCCGGTCAATGGACCGTCGGAATCAACGAGTCGATGAAATACAGCGACGAACCCGGGCGCGAGGAGGACCTGTTCGGTCTGGTCCGGAGGGGACTGCAGGAAGAGCTGGGGATGGAGGAGGGCGACTACGGGAAGGTCGCCATCAGCTGGCTCGGGTGGAGCAATGCGGCCGGGTGCTACGTCCTGGTGGCCAGCGTTCGCTCAACACTTCGCTCGTCGGAGATCGATGAGTCCAGAAATCGCTGTCACAGTGTGTACGAACATGATTTGACCGCTTGGCTGCCGATCACCAGGTCGCAGATCAGCAAGATCATTGAGAACAGCGAGCCCGGTCCCGACCGAATCCACAACTGGTCGTACCTCGCCCCTCTCGTCGCTTCGGAGGTATGGCGGTTCAGAGACGTCGTGTGACGGGTGGACCGCGCCCCGCCGTTGCTCACCGGCGGACTCACAATCCTGTTGCTGCCCGCCGTCCCGGGCGGGTAGAAAGCCTGGATGCTAAGTGGCGGCAAGGTCGGGCTCAGGGCCCGGCACGAAGACGACGTACCGATCCTGCACACCGAGCTCCACGACGACGTGACCACGCACGCGCGGGCCAACGGCCGGCCGTGGCGGCCGGTGGCACGGGACGCGAAGGACCCGCCGTTCTCCGTGAAGGAGGAGGACGAAAGGTTCGTCCCGTTCTCCGTGGTGGACCTGGCAGGCGGCACGCTGCTCGGCAGCGCGGTGCTGTGGGACATCGACACCCACAACCGCTCCGCGCACATCGGCCTTGGCCTGCGGCCTTCCGCGCGCGGCAAGGGCTACGGCGCGGACGTGGTCGCGGTGCTGTGCCACTACGGCTTCGTCGTACGCGGCCTGCACCGCCTGCAGATCGAGACGCTGTCGGACAACATCGCGATGCTGCGCTCCGCCGAGCGCAACGGCTTTGTCCGCGAGGGAGTGCTGCGCTCCTCGGGTTGGGTGATGGGCGAGTTCATGGACGAGGTGCTGCTCGGACTGCTCGCCCAGGACTGGAAGCCGGACGCGCGGGACTAGACGAGGACGCCGATGTCTGGCCGCGACGAGACGGAAGTAATGGGGATGGGGATGGGGATGGGGATGGGAAAGACCGTCACGTATCGGAGATGACCGGCGAGAGATCCAACCCGGTTGTCCTGACGCCCTGTTGGGTGAGGAGCACCGGAGCGCGCCCGGTGCCGCAGCCGATCTCCAGCGCGGTTTTCGGTGACCCCAGCAGCTCCGGCCTGGTCCGTGGCCGGCGCACTGGGGCCAACAGAAGACCGGTTCCGAGTCGAACACCTTGTCTTTGGCGCTCCGGGCGAAGGTGTCCCAGAGCTCGCGTTCGGCGGCGAAGTCGTGCTGTGCGGGCGGCGAGGCAGGAACTCTCGGGCTGGATAAATGCGTCGACGGCGTGCCTCGGCACCGGCAGAGTGGCCGCCCATGACGAGCAGTGAACTGTGGACTCGCGCGACCGCCGACCGCTACGACGCCGAGGAGACCGAAACGTCCTCGGCTGCCGTTCTCGGACCTACTCTGGCCTTCCTCGCCGAGCTTGCCGGAGATGGCCGGGCCCTGGAGTTCGCCATCGGGACCGGGCGAGTGGGCGTCCCGCTCCGGGAACGTGGCGTGCCAGTAGTGGGCATCGAACTGTCCGAGCACATGGCAGCGGTGCTCCGGCGCAAGGTCGACGAGGGTGCGCTTCCGGTGACCATCGGGGACATGGCGAGCACCGTCGTCGCCGGTGAGTTCGCCCTGGTCTATCTCGTCTACAACACCATCACGAACCTGCTGACGCAGGACGAGCAGGTCGAGTGCTTCCGTAACGCCGCACGTCATCTGGCGCCCGGCGGCCGGTTCGTCATCGAGCTGGGTGTGCCGCCGCTGCGGTTCCTGCCGCCCGGCCAGGTTGCCGTGCCGTTCGACGTCTCCGAGCAGCATCTCGGCTTCGACACCTTCGACCTGGTGGAGCAGGTTCTCGTCTCGCACCATTTCACTCGCGACGGCGACGACGGCCGCTACCGCAGCGACAACTCCCGGCACCGGTACGCCTGGCCGGCCGAGCTCGACCTGATGGCACGGATCGCCGGACTCGAGCTGGAACGTCGCGTTGGGGACTGGGACGGTTCGCCGTTCACCGCGGACTCCGCCAAGCACATCTCCGTGTGGCGCAAGCCGGCCTGAGGTCGGCCGAGCGTGTGTCGTGGGACACGGCGTCAGGTGTGTGGGGCGTGGAACACTCCGCGGGTGCCTTCCTGGATAACCTCGCGCCGTCTGGGCGCCGCCGCTCTTCTGTACGCCGTCTTCGTTGGCGGCTGGTATCTCGGGCAACCCCTGATGGGTGTCGGCTGCGAGCCCTCCGCGCTCGTTCTGTCGTCCGACGCCCCGGACGCGGTCGGGGAGCCGGGAGACATCTCCGGTGATGTCTCCCGGGCTGTCAGTAGGGTCGTCACCTACGATTTCATCGCCACCGAGGACATCGTGCCGTGCCGGTGGGAGCCCCGTCCGCGCCTGCTGGCCTGGGTGTTGGGCGACTGGCGCTGAGGGATTTCGTCCGTGAACGGCTCGCCCTCGTGCTGAGCCCGGCGGGTTGATGCGCGGGGTCTACCGGTGCGCCGTGTAGACGGTCGCCGTCATCGGCGCCGACACAGGGCCGGTGCCGAAGTGGTCCGTCATCTTCTGCGTGACGGTGGACCGGAGGGCCTTCGCGTCGTCGCGAGCCTGTACGACGGCGCTCACCGGCGTGCCGGTGAGGAGCCCGGTGGCGACGGAGGCTGCCGACTCCGCGACTCCTTCCAGCGTGACCTCCTCGGCGGTGGCCAGGGTCAGTCCGGCGGCCGTGAGGTCCGCGGCGACCTTGGCCGGGTCGGAGTAGCCGTGGGGCACGTCCTTCAGGAACTGGGGTGCTCCGTTGGGCATGGACTCTTCCAGCGCGTCCTGGAAGGCGGCCCCGAACCCGTGCGAGGCCAGCGGGCCCCAGCTGTTGAACAAGAACCGACCCTGCGGGGCCAGGACCCGGCGCACCTCGCTGTAGGCGGCGGCCCTGTCGGGGAAGAACATCACCCCGAACTGGCACAGAACGAGGTCAAAGCTGCCGTCCTCGAAGGGCAGCTCTTGGGCGTCCGCCTGCCGCCAGTCCGCACGCGGTTCCCGCGCCGATCCTGCGGTGACCATCGCTTCGTTGAGGTCGGTCGCCACCACCGAGGCCGTGGGCACCGCGGTGAGCAGGGCCGAGGTCAACGCCCCGGTTCCGGCGGCGAGTTCCAGGACCGTGCGGGGCCGCAGCGCTGCCGCCCTGGCGGCCAGGTCGGCGGCGAAGGGCCGGAAGAAGACCGGCACCAGGTGGCGTTCGTAGGCTTCGGGCATGGACCGTGTCCACCGCCGGTTCGCATCGTCTGCGGTCACCTGGCAGACATTAGCCCCGCGGGGGGTCCGGCGGCGGACCGCCGCAGCCGCCCCGGCTTCGTGTCGGCGTTTGCTGCTGCCCAGCCACACCGGCAGGGCAGCAGGAGGGCCCCGGCCGGCGAGGGGGGCCGCGCGGGGCCGGCCGTCCGTAAATGGCTCGCCCTTGGTCTCGGCGCGGCGGGATGATGTGCGGATCGTTCCACCACGCTCGACATGTTCGGGAGGAAGCCGTGGTGTCCCAGTTCCCGTCCCCGTCTGAGCCCGTCGTCCGTACAGACGCCGGGGCGCTGCGGGGCCGGCGCGAGGCGGGGGTGGCTGTCTTCCGCGGGATTCCGTTTGCCGAGCCGCCCGTTGACGCGCTCCGGTTCGCCGCACCGCAGGCCGTACGGGGATGGGACGGGGTGCGGGAGGCGGTGTCGTACGGACCGCCGCCGCCTCAGGCCGGCCATTTCGGTATGGACTCGCCGGCGCGCGATGCGGTGGGTGACGGATGGCTGACCGTCAACGTCTGGTCTCCCGATCCGGGGCCAAGACCACCGGCGTCCGCTCACGCTTCTACGACACGGAGTTCTACTCCACCCGCGTCACCGACGTCCGGGTCTGGGAAGCCGACGACCACGACGCCTACCACCTCCTCATCGATGCACTGCGCGAAACCCCGTTCTGGGACCGCTACTTCACGGTCGTCGACCTCCTCGTCGGCACCGAGAACGGCTACGCCCGCACCTATGGGATCGAGGCCGTCACCACCATCACGACCTGACTATGCGCGGGCGTCCCGCCGCAGGGCCCGGATGAGCCAGAGGTGCATCGGGATCAGGCTCGGTACCACCTGCCAGCCGTTGACGATCCACACCAGCCGCCAGTAACGGTCCACATGGGGATCGTGGGCTTCTTCGAACTGCTGGGCCAGCCAGTCCCGGAACCCGGCGTCCGGGGCGCGAGTGAACCGCTCCGCGAATCGCCGCACCAGGTCGTCGACGGTGGGTGCGGCCCTGTCGCTGAGCGGGTCGGTGCCCGCATTCCTGGCCTCGTCGACCTTCATACGGGTGAGTTCCATCAGTTCGTCGCCGGCGGCCGTCTCGACGGCGAGCGTGCGCCCGGCGGCCTGGTAGCCGGCCGTACGGCGCATCCGGGACCGGAAGTCCTCGTCGCCGACCAGCTCGGCGAGCTCCACCCACGCGGCGACCTGCTCGGTGGACGCATCGTCGGGCAGGTCGGGAGTGGCTGCGCGCATCATGGCCGTCATGGCCGCCATGTCTGTCACAGCCGGGTCGGCATCCACCGTGCCGAAGGTGCCGTTCAGGAAATCGTCGATCAGACGTCGGCGTTCCTCGCCGGACAACCGCGTGAGCCTGTGCATGAGCTGGGTCTCCTCGGGACTGGACCCGCGCCTGGCCACGACTCGCAGAACGCTCCGACGCAGTTGCAGCATCCGGATCTGGACGTCCACGGCATCGGCCTGCGCCGCGGCGACGTCCGCCACCGAGAGCTCGCGGTTCAGCACCCGCTGAATCGTGGCAAGGTCAATCCCCAACTCGCGCAATGTGCGGACGAGTTCGAGGCGCAGCAGTGCGTCGAGGTCATAGAGCCGATAGTGGGCGGGACTTCGGCCGGTCGGCGCCACCACCCCCGAATCGGAGTAGAACCGGATCGTCCTCACGGACAAGCCGGTCCGCCGGGAGAGTTCCCCGATCGAGTAGAGGGTCGTCGTGCCGTCCATGTCCCTCACCCTGCTGTCTCCAGTCGCTGGAGACTCAAGGCTAATTCCCACCGCGGATGCCGCCCGGGACAGGGTCGCCGGGCGGCAGGCGGAGTTACGAGGCCGTGGGGCCCCCGTGGCATCCCCGGTACGCGTTCCCCGAACCGCACCAGCACGGGGCGTTCCGGGCCGGGGGCCATGGGACGGCCCGGCCCCTTGCCGCCAGGGTCGTGGCGTACTGCGGGAGCAGGTCCACGTCTGAGGGGTCCGTCGACTCCGAGGCCGCGAACGCCTCGTACGACGGGACCGTGCCCGTCACTATTCCCAGGTTCTGCGTTCCCGTCCCCGCCAACTCGCGCAGTGACGTTTCGACGTCGAGCAAGTGCGCCTCGTGTGTGGGGTATTCGTCGCCCAGACGCGGGTACGCCGTCGTCAGTTCGTCGAGCTCCGGCTCCGTCCAGTGCAGGATCGCCACCGGGAACGGACGGGACAGTGCCGCCCGGAAGGAGCCCAACTCCGCCTGGAGACGCGTGATTTCCGCGCGGAGTTCCGCCGGGTTGTCCGAGCCCAGGGCCCAGAGGCGCTTCGGGTCGTGGAGTTCGTCCAGGGGGACCGGGGACGTGTGTGCCGTGTCCGCCAGGGCGTCCCAGTCGTCGTGCGGGAGAGCGAGGAGGCGGCGCACCCGGTGGCGGCCCGTGAGGAGGGACTGGGAGGTGTACGGGACCGGCTCGGCCGGGTCGATCAGTTTCTCTGCTGCTTCGGTGAAGGCGGAGTGTGCCGACTCCAGTTCGTCGTGCGTCTCCAGGGTTTCCGCGATCACTGCCCACGCCGCCGGACTCTCCGGGGACGTGGCGCGGATGCCCTCGATGATCGCGCGGGCCTCGGGCTCGTGGCCGTACTCCCAGAGGTTGGCCGCCTGGAGTGCCTTGATCAGGGGTGCGTCCTCGGGGGACGACTGCAGCAGGCTGTCGTAGAGGGTCGTGGCACGGGGGCGGTCGTCCGCCAGTTCCAGGTGGGCCGCGGCCTGGAGGAGCAGCGGTTCCTGGTCCTCCGGGTACTGCGCCGCGGTGCGCAGCAGGCGCTCGGCTTCGGCGATGTGGTCGGCAGGAGTGTCGGGGCGCATGCACCACACCGTACTGCGGGGCGCTGGGGCATGGTCAGAGGGCGGTGGGGATGTGGGCAAAGCCCTATCGGGTCCTGGTGGGGGCGGCGCGGCTCTGGAGAGTTACGGGGGCAGGGCCTATCGTGCGCGCCGTGCGGGAGCTGATAGCGGGAGTACCGGTGGTCGTGCAGCGGGGGCCCTCCCGGCGGCGCGTGGGAGTCGCGCGCTCGCTGTGGGTCGGGGCCGAGGCGGCTGTGACTCTTGGGGTTGTCGTGCTGCTGCTCGTCGTCCATCAGCTGTGGTGGACCAATCGCGAGGCGCGGGCGGCGGCCGGGCACAAGGTGCAGGCCCTGGAGCGGGAGTGGCGCAGTCCGGGGGCCGGGGCGGGGGATGGGACCGGTGCTGCTCCTGATCCTGCTGCCACCGGGCCGGGTGCGGCGAGTGCCAGTCCGTCCCCTTCGGGTGGGGCCTCTTCCCGTGTACGCAAGGATGCGCCGCCCCGCTGGGATCAGGCCTTCGCCGTCATCCGCATCGCCAAGCTCGGCGTTGTCGCTCCCATCGCCCAGGGGGTGGGCAAGGAGAATGTGCTCAATAAGGGATACGTAGGGCATTACGTCGGGTCCGCCCTCGCCGGGCAGGCCGGGAACTTCGCCCTCGCCGGGCATCGCAACACCCACGGCGAGCCCTTCCGGTACATCAACCGGCTCCAGCGAGGGGACGTCGTCGTCGTGGAGACCCGGGCCGCCGTCTTCACGTACATCGTCGACAAAGGGCTGCCGCAGACCTCGGCGCGCGACGGCGGCGTCATCGCTCCCGTGCCCCGCAGCAACATCAAGCCCGCTTACGGCTACAGCGCCCCCGGCTACTACCTGACGCTGACCACCTGCACCCCCGAGTACACGTCCAAGTACCGGCTCGTCGTGTGGGCGAAGTTGCAGTCGATGCGCCCGCGATAGCGTTGCCGGCGTGCTCAGACGTCGTCCTCATCTGCTGTGGTTGCTGGTGCCCTATGTGCTGTTCGTGGGCGCCCTGCCGTTCGTCAATCGCGTGCGGCCCGTGGTGTTCGGGCTGCCCTTTCTGTTCGCGTGGCTGATGGGGGCGACCCTTCTCACGCCGTTGCTGGTGTGGCTCGCCCGGCGGGGTGACAAGCGATGAGCGGCGATGCGGCGATCGCGACCTCCGTCTTCGGGGTCTTCATGGTGGGCACCGTCGCCCTCGGTCTTTTCGCCGTACGCGGCGGGCGCGGCGGTGGACTCGCCGGCTGGTCCGTGGGCGGGCGGAGTCTGGGGTCCGTCTTCATCTGGGTGCTGATGGCCGGGGAGGGCTACACCAGCTTCAGCTACCTCGGGGCCGCGGGCTGGGGCTACAACTACGGCGCGCCGGTGCTCTATGTGGTCGCGTACATGTCCTGCGGCTACGCGGTGGGCTATGTGGTCGGCCCCATGCTCTGGAGCTACGCCCGGCAGCACGGGCTCGTCGGCATCACCGACATGATCAGCCACCGGTACGGGAAGCCCTGGCTGGGGGCCGTCGTCGCCGTCCTCGCCACCGTCTTCCTGCTGCCGTACATCCAGTTGCAGATCACCGGGATGGGCGTCGTCGTGTCGACGATCTCGTACGGGACCATCAGCCTCAACTGGGCCTATTTTGTCGCCTTTGCCGTGACCACCGGGTTCGTCGTCGTCAGTGGGCTCAAGGGCAGCGCGTGGGTCTCGGTCCTCAAGGACGTGCTCGTCATCGGGACGCTGGGGTTCCTGGCGTTCTATGTGCCTTTTCATTACTTCGGCGGGTACGGGCCCTTCCTCGACCGCCTCGTCGCCGAGAAGAGCGACTGGCTCACCTTCCCCGGCCACGGCGACAGCGGCTTCGGGCAGGCCTGGTACGCGACCACCACCGTGCTCAACTCGCTGACCGTCGTCATCTTCCCGACCACCGTCGCCGGGTACCTGGGGGCGCGCGACGCGGACGTCCTGAGGAAGAACGCCGTCTGGCTCCCCGCGTACAACATCCTTCTCTTCGTGCCGATGCTGCTCGGCATGGCCGCGCTCTTCGTCGTGCCAGGACTCGTCGGCGCCGAGTCCAACCTCGCCCTCTTCAAGCTGGTCGTCGACTCGCTGCCCGCCTGGGCCGTGGGCGTGATCGGCGTCGCGGCCGCGCTGTCCTCGATCGTCCCCATGGCCGTCTTCATGCTGGTCATCGGGACCATGTGGGGGCGGAGCGTCCTCTCGCTCGTACCGCGCCTGCGCGAGCGGCAGAAGGGCGCCTCGCAGGTCGTGGTCGTCGTCGCGGGGGCTCTTGCCCTGCTCATGACGTACACCGTCCCCAACACTCTGGTCCGGCTCTCCCTCATCTCGTACGAGGGGATGGCCCAGCTCCTGCCGATGCTGCTCCTCGGCCTGGTGTGGCGGCGGCTGACACTCCTCGCGGCCGGGAGCGGGCTGGTGGTGGGGGTCGCCGTCGTCTGCGCGTTCGTCTTCAGCGAGAACGATCCGGTGTGGGGGGTCAACGCCGGGATCGTGGCGCTGGCGGCGAACCTCGCTGTCGCCCTCTGTGTGACGTACGCGGGGAAGGGCGACCGTGACCCGCGGCCGGACTCCGAGGTGCTGGCCTCCGACCCGCTCCCGCTCCCGCTCATGGAAAGCGGTCGTGTATAACGGCTGAAGGTCTGTATTTCGTGCGGAGAGCGGGAGGGGGGAGCGTCATGGCCGGTCGACCGGTACGTGTGTCGGCAGCCGGGCTGGTGCTGTTCCTCATCGCCGACGTACTGCTCGCCGAGGGCGGCACCCTCACCTCCGCCGTCGCACTCGCCGCCACCGCCGCGGTCGGATCCGCGCTGGCAGCCTGTGCGCTGGTCGCCTCGCGCAACGCGCCCGTCGTGCCTCGGACCCATGTCCGTACCGCCATCCGCGACCGGGAACGGCGCACCGCCTTCCTGCCGCAGCGCGATCCCGACGCATCGGGGCGGCCACGCCCCCGAGCCCCGGGGCGCCTCGTCCCGACGGCCGCGTAAGCGCTTGAGCAGGTACTTGAGCAGGTAAGCGCGAAAACTTTTCCGCGGTCCGTCACGCCGACATGTCCTGTCTGTCCGGCCTTTGACGAGATCCCACGGAGGGCTCCCGTGTCCGCATTCATGTCCGTTTTCGCCAGTCTGGTCGCGCATCTCGCCGACCTGCTCGACCCGCTCTTCGCCGGCGCCTCCATGGCCGCCGCGATCATCCTGTTCACCGCGTGCGTACGGCTCGCGATCCATCCGCTCTCGCGCTCCTCCGCCCGCGCCCAGAAGTCCCGTGCCGCGCTCGCCCCGCAGATCGCCGAGCTGCGCAAGAAGCACGGCAAGGACGCGCAGAAGCTGCAGAAGGCCACGATGGAGCTGTACGCGGCGGAGAAGGTCTCGCCGCTCGCCGGCTGCCTGCCGGCCCTGCTGCAGATGCCCGCCTTCTTCCTGATGTACCACCTCTTCGAGTCCTCTTCGATCGGCGGCAAGGCGAATGTGCTGCTCCAGCACTCATTGATGGGCAGCCCGCTCGGCGGACGGTGGCGTGACGCGCTCGGTCATGGCGGGCTCTTCGGGTCGGAGGCCGTTGTCTATCTGGTGCTGTTCGCGATCGTGGCGGCGGTCGCGACGTTCAATTACGGGCGTACGAAGCGGATGATGGCGACCAGTGCCGCTGCCGCGCCGACGCCGGTGTCATCGGATGTTCCGGGGGCCGGGGCGATGAGCGCGATGACCAAGGTGATGCCCCTGATGTCCTTCATGACGCTGTTCACCGTGGGGTTCGTACCGCTCGCCGCAGCGCTGTACGTGGTCACGAGTACGACGTGGTCTGCGGTGGAAAGGGCCTACCTTTATCGGGACGTGGTCCCCTCGGCCGCGGTGCTTGCCACTCCGATGTAATGGTCCGGGTGGTGAACAGGGTCTTGCGGAGTGGACCGGAGACTTAGAGGATCGACCAGTCCTCCGATGACCGCTACTCGTCGGCTCGGACGATCTCTAGCCAGGGAGTTGACTGACCATGAAGCTGCTGCGTGTCGGACCGGCCGGGAACGAACGCCCCGCCCTCCTCGACGAGGACGGAACGCTGCGGGATCTGTCCGGGATCGTCGCAGATGTGGATGGTGCGCTGCTGGGTGACGCGGGCGCCATGGCCCGCGTACGGGAAGCCGCCGCGGGCGGGGCGCTGCCCGTCCTCGACGCGGACGGGCTGCGGGTCGGCCCGCCGCTCGGCCGCATCGGCAAGATCGTGTGCATCGGGCTGAACTACCACGACCACGCGACGGAGACGGGTGCGGCGATTCCGGCCGAGCCGATCCTGTTCATGAAGGCGCCGGACACGGTCGTCGGACCCGACGACACGGTGCTGGTGCCCCGGGGGTCGGTGAAGACCGACTGGGAGGTCGAGCTGGCGGTCGTCATCGGGCGCACGGCGCGGTACGTGGGGGAGGACGAGGACCCGCTCGCGTACGTCGCCGGTTACGCCGTCGCCCATGACGTGTCCGAGCGTGCCTTCCAGATCGAGCGCGGCGGCCAGTGGGACAAGGGGAAGAACTGCGAGACGTTCAACCCGTTGGGACCCTGGCTGGTGACCGCCGATGAGGTGGCGGACCCGCAGGCGCTGTCGCTGAAGCTCTGGGTGAACGGGGAGCTGAAGCAGGACGGGACCACTGCGGAGCAGATCTTCGGGGTCGCGGATGTGGTGCGGTATCTGAGCCAGTTCATGACGCTTTATCCCGGGGACGTCATCAACACGGGTACGCCGGCGGGTGTCGCGATGGGGCAGCCCGATCCCAAGCCGTATCTGCGGGCGGGGGATGTTGTGGAGCTGGAGATCGAGGGGCTCGGGCGGCAGCGGCAGGAGCTCAAGGGGGCGTAGGG
>NZ_JAFLRJ010000386.1 GCF_017315755.1 Streptomyces beijiangensis | reverse complement strand
CCTCGAAGGCAGGGCGGGCCCCGGCGTCGTACAACCCTGGCGCGATCTGCGGAAGTTGCTGCGCAAGGAGCCCGTCACCGCGATCGGCACGGGACCGGCCTTCCGGCTGGCCCCGCTGCTGCTCGTCGCCACCACGGCCGTCGTCGCGGCGCTGGTGCCGCTCGCCTCGACCGCGACCCCCGTCAGCGGGAGCGCCGATCTGATCCTGGTGGTGGCACTCCTCGTCCTCGGGACGGTCACGCTCGCGCTCGCCGGGCTCGACTCCGGTACGGCCTTCGGCGGAATGGGCGCCTCGCGCGAGATGACGATCGCCGCACTCGTGGAGCCGACGATCCTGCTCTCGGTCTTCGCCCTGTCGATGCCCGCGGGATCGACCAACCTGCCCACGATCGTGGCCGGTGAGGTCACCGACCCCGACCGCCTGGCCTCGCCCGCGGGGCTCCTGGCGATTGCCGCGCTCGCCGTGGCCGTACTCGCCGAGACCGGACGCCTCCCGGTCGACAATCCCTCGACCCACCTGGAACTGACCATGGTTCACGAGGCGATGGTCCTGGAGTACGCGGGCCCCGATCTCGCCCTGGTCGAGCTCGGCGCCCAGATGCGCCTGACGGTGCTCCTCGGGCTCCTCGTGACGCTCTTCGCACCCTGGGGCATCGCGACGACCGCCACCGCGGCCGCCGTGGCACTGGGGCTCGCGCTCTTCGCGGTGAAGGTCGCCGTGCTCGGTGCGGCGCTCGCGGCGGCCGAGGT
>NZ_JAFLRJ010000385.1 GCF_017315755.1 Streptomyces beijiangensis | reverse complement strand
CCCTCGCGCGGCCGTCTTCCTTCCCGGAGCGGTGCCGCGCGAGGGCAGATTCGCCTTCTGGGACCCGAGCGGCGTTCTCCCGCCGGGCCCGGACGAGCTCACGGTCGTCGCGCTCCAGGGCACCGCCGCCCGCCGCCGTACGGTCCCCGCGGTGACCCTCGGCGTGATCGAGGCGCTGCCCGCGCTGATCGCCGCCCGGAACAGCCCGGTGGCCCACCCGGCGACCCGCTGCTGGGGCGCGGCCGTGCTGCACGCCCTGCAGCTCGCGGCGCGCGGGCGGCTGCTCCCCGGGCTGACCGCGGACGACCACGATGCCTGGCGCGCGGGCCCGCTGGACGCCGAGGACGTGGCGCATCTGCGGGCGGTCGCGGCGGCGATGCCCCCGCAGGCGCACGCGGCGCCGCTGCCCGGCAGGACACCTCTGGAGCTGCCCGAACCGGAAGCGCTCGTACGGTCGCTCCTCGACGCGGTCGCCGACTCCCTGCCGCGCACCCCCGCGGCGGCGCACGCCGAGGGCGCCCCCTATGCGGCGCGCGAGCCGCAGCATCTACCCGGTCTGCGCGAGTGGGCGGTGGAGGTGGCGGCGGGGACGGACGCCGGGGTGCAGATCTCGCTGCGCCTGGACTTCTCCGGGTACGACCTCTTCGACCACGCCCCGGATGCCGAGCAGGGCGAACGCCATGCGGGCGCCGCCATCGTCCAGGTGCACAGCCTTGCCGACCCGACGCTGGTCATCGACGCGGGCCCGCTCTGGGCGGGGGAGGGGGACGACCGCTTCGGTCCGCGCGTGCGGATCGACGCCGTACTGGCGCTGCGCAGGGCGGCCAGGGTCTGGCCCCCGCTGGCCGGGCTCCTGGAGCGGCGCGTCCCCGACGTACTGCCGCTGACCGAGGAGGAGTTGTACGACCTCCTCGGCCCGGCAGCGGCACAGCTGGCCGCCGCGGGGGTGGCGGTGCACTGGCCGCGTGAGCTGGCCCGCTCGCTCACGGCCACCGCGGTGGTGCGCCCGGCGCCGGGTTCGGCCACCGACGGCACCCCGTTCTTCGACGCGGACGAACTGTTCTCGTTCAGCTGGCAGTTGGCCCTCGGCGAGGACAAGCTCACCGAATCAGAGATGGACATCCTCGCGGAGTCGCACCGCCCGATCGTGCGGCTGCGCGACCAGTGGGTGGTGGTCGACCCCGACCTCGTACGGAAGGCGCGCAAGCGGGAACTGGGTCTCCTTGAGCCGGTGGACGCGCTTTCCGTGGCGCTCACCGGCACCGCCGAGGTCGACGGCGAGACGGTCGAGGCGGTCCCCGTCGGCGCCCTCGCCACCCTGCACGCCCGCCTCACCGGCGAGCTGCCGCCGCTTCCCCAGCCGGCAGGCCTGGACGCCACCCTCCGTGACTACCAGCTCCGCGGCCTGTCCTGGCTGGATCTGATGACCTCGCTCGGCCTCGGCGGCTGCCTCGCCGACGACATGGGCCTGGGCAAGACGATCACGGTCATCGCCCTCCATCTGCACCGCGCCCGCAGCGAACCGACCCTGGTGGTCTGTCCCGCCTCGCTGATGGGCAACTGGCAGCGGGAGATCACCCGGTTCGCGCCCGGCGTGCCCGTGCGCCGCTTTCACGGCGCCGAGCGCTCGCTGTCCGTCCTCGACGAGGGCGGCTTCGTCCTCACCACGTACGGCACGATGCGCACCAGCGCACCCGAACTGGCCACCCGCAGCTGGGGCATGGTCGTCGCGGACGAGGCGCAGCACATCAAGAACCCCAACGCGGCGACGGCGAAGGCCCTGCGCACGATCCCCACCCCGGCCCGCGTCGCGCTGACCGGCACCCCGGTCGAGAACAACCTCTCCGAGCTCTGGGCGCTGCTCGACTGGACGACACCTGGCCTGCTCGGCCCGCTCAAGACGTTCCGCGCCCGCCACGCCCGCATCGTGGAGAACGGCGAGGAGGACCAGGCCGTGGAGCGTCTGGCCCGTCTGGTCCGCCCTTTCCTCCTTCGCCGCAAGAAGTCCGACCCGGGCATCGCGCCCGAGCTCCCGCCCAAGACGGAGACGGACCACCCGGTGTCCCTCACCCGCGAACAGGCCTCCCTCTACCAGGCGGTGGTCCGTGAATCGATGGGAGCGATCGAAGGCAACGAGGGGATCGGCCGCCGGGCCCTGATCATGAAGCTGCTCACCGCCCTCAAGCAGATCTGCAACCATCCGGCGCAGTATCTGAAGGAGGGGCCCACCCGCCTGTCCGGCCGTTCGGGCAAGCTCGCCCTCCTCGACGAACTCCTCGACACGATCCTGGCGGAGAACGACTCGGTTCTGATCTTCACCCAGTACGTTGCCATGGCGCAGCTCCTCTCCCACCATCTCGCGGCACGCGGGATCCCCTCCCAGCTCCTGCACGGAGGAACGCCGATCGCCCGGCGCGAGGAGATGGTGGACCGCTTCCAGGCCGGTGAATCGCCGGTCTTCCTGCTCTCCCTCAAGGCGGCGGGCACCGGGCTGAACCTCACCAGGGCGGCCCATGTCATCCACTACGACCGCTGGTGGAACCCGGCCGTGGAGGAGCAGGCCACCGACCGCGCCTACCGCATCGGCCAGACCCAGCCCGTCCAGGTCCACCGCATCATCGCGGAGGGCACGGTGGAGGACCGTATCGCCGAAATGCTGGAGGCCAAGCGGGCGTTGGCCGAGGCGGTCCTCGGGTCCGGCGAGTCGGCCCTCACCGAACTGGGCAACGCGGAGCTCGCCGACCTGGTCTCTTTGAGGAGGCCAGGATGAGCAGCTGGTGGGGGACCGCCTGGGTGGAGGCGCTGGAAGCGCTCTCCCTCGACCCGGCACGCCTGGCCAGGGGCCGGAGTTATCAGGAGGCCGGCCATGTGGCGTCGGTCCATGTGACCCCTGGCCGGATCATCGCGTACGTCCAGGGCAGCCGTCCGCGCCCGTACCGCACCGAGCTCCGTCTCCAGACGCTCTCGGAAGCCGACTGGGGTCACTTCCTCGACGAGGCGGCCGCCCAGCCCGGCCATATCGCGGCGCTCCTCGACAAGGACATGCCGCACTCGCTCGTGGACGCGGCGGCCGAGGCGGGCGTCTCGCTCCTCCCGGCCCGCGGCGACCTCGTCCCGTCGTGCTCCTGCCCGGACAGCGGGTACCCCTGCAAGCACGCAGCGGCCGTCTGTTACGAGACGGCGGCGCTCCTCGACAAGGACCCGTTCGTCCTGCTCCTCATGCGGGGCAGGGCGGAGAGTGAACTCCTCGAAGAGCTCGGGCACCGCAACGCCGCCCACGCGGCACGCGAGACGTCCCCCGCGCCGCCCGCGCCGGGAATCCCGGCCAGGGAAGCCCTGGCCGAGCGCTACCTCCCGCCGCTCCCGCCACCGCTCCGGGTCCCGCCGCACCCCGGCTCGCCACCGGCCTACCCGACCGCGCCCGGAAAGGTGGACGCCCTGTCCGTCGAGCACCTGGCGACGGATGCGGCGGCCCGTGCCCACACCATCCTCGCCTCGGGGAACGACCCCGTCGCGCACCTCACCCCGTGGCAGGACGCGGTCCGCCGGGCTGCGGCCCGTCCCACGGCCGGCCTGACCGCCACCACCCGCACGCTCTACCGCGACCTGGCGTCGGCCACCGGCCGCACCCCCACCGACCTGGCACGTGCGGTCGCGGCCTGGCGCCAGGGCGGGGACAGCGGGCTCATGGGGCTGTCCGTACTGGAATCGGAGTGGGACCCGCCGGCCGGTCCCTTCGACCGTGCGCGCCCGGCCCTCGCGGCAGCCGGCTACCCCCGCTTCCAGCCCTCCCGCAATCACCTCACCCTGCCGGGCGGATCGCTCCAGCTGCGCTTCGGCCAGGACAACCGGTGGTACGCCTACGAGTCGGATCCGGGCCGCGACGACTGGTGGCCCCGGGGCGCCCCGAAGGGCGACCCCGTCTCCGCCCTCTACCGCGACTAGCGCAGCGCGAACACCCTTACCCCGTACGGCTCCAGCGTGATCTCCGGCGTCGCATCACCGGTCGCGAGGTCGTGCGGTGCGCCGCCCGAGGGACGTACCGTCTGCTCTTCGCCGGACTGGCTGACCAGCCACACGAACCTGCGCCCGTCCTCGTGCACCAGCACATCCGCGCTGACCATCGGAGTTCCGGACGTCACCGGACGCGCGGCGCCCGCGACATCGGCCAGCGCCTCGTACAGCCGGTGCGTCTGCTCCGGGTTGACGCGTGCGGTACGGGCGGCCATGTGCTCCAGCGGGTACGTGGCGAGGACCGTGCGGCCCGTGCCGATCTCGTACGTCAGCAGGGCCGGACGGCCGTGCGCGTCCGTCGCCACGACGCGCGCGCCGTCGGGGACGACCGGCAGGTAGGCGCGGCTGTCCTCGTTGCCCGCGACCGGGAAGGTCAGCGTCTCGCCCGCCGCTATGGACCCGAAGTCCTCGGTGAAGGTCATCTCCAGGACGTCGTCCTCGATGGGCTCGGCCACCCCGTACGACAGTTGGTGCTCCACCCCGAAGAGACCGTCCAGGTCGTGGAACCACGGCCCGCGCGTCGCCGGGTGCTCGCCCGAGCAGAACGAGAGATAGACCGTCGCGCCGTCCCGCGCCCGCTGCTCCAGATCGCGGCGCGTCCGCGTGGTCAACTGCCGGGTGGACGGCAGCAGATAGAGCTGTACGTCGCCCGGCGCCGGGAGCCCGTCCGCCTCCCGTACGAAGGCCACCGGCAGGTCGGCGCCGCGCGCGGCCACGTACCCCTGCTGCAGCGAGGTGAAGATCAGCGGGCGGTCGGCGGGCCGGCTGTAGGGGTAGCCGCGCTCCAGGAACGTGGGCACGACCAGGGCGGCGCCCGCGTCCTCGCGCCGGCAACGGGCGAAGTCGACCTGCTTCAACACCTCGGCGAACGAGGCGAGTTCACGCAGCGGCTCCTTGGGGAGGCCTTCGCTGTCGGTGATGCCGAAGTGCATCTCGAAGGGGTGGTGGTCGTACGGGGACTGGTCCCACAGTGCGTCGTAGTCGGTGTTGTTCCACGCGATCCAGCCCGTCGCCCCGCCGAGGAGGGAGTTGTGGAGGGTCTGGCGGTAGTACACGCCCGCGTTGCCCGCCGAGACGGTGTCCGTGGAGAGGCCGAACTCCTCCAGGACGACGGGCTGTCCGGTGACGGCCGCCAGCTCGCACTCGAAGGCGGCGCGGTAGTGCTGGCGCGGGCGGTCGGTGTCGGAGCGGTAGACGTGCGGGCCGACGAAGTCGACGTACTGGGCGGTCTCGCGCAGGGAGAATCCGTTGTCGCGGCCGGTGACCTCCAGGCCCCAGGCGCCGTCGCCGAGGGAGACCGGCTGGGTGGCGCCGGTGGCCCGTACGGCCTGGCACATGAACTGAGCCCAGGCTGTGACGACGTCCTGCGAGGGCGGGTCGACCTGGTAGATCCGTCCGTAACCCGGCATCTCGTTGGTGATCAGCCAGCCGGTGACCGCCGCATGGTCCTTGAAGCGGCGGGTCATCTCGCTCGTGAACCAGGCCTGGCGGCCGACCATCCAGACGTCCTCGTAGAGATCGCGGTCCCCGCGCCAGGCCGGGTCCCAGTTCTCGCCGGACATATGGCCGACGATGAAGGTGGGGACGGTGCCCATCCCGTACTCGGTGTGCGCGTCGAGGAAGTCGCGGAAGCGGTCGCAGAGTTCTTCGTCGATGCGGTGGGGTTCGGGGTGGAAGTCGGGCCAGTAGAAGAAGGAGCGGGTCATGTTGAGGCCGTGGTCGCGGAGGACGGCGAGTTCTTCGCGTACGACGGCCGGGTCGTAGTTCCGCCACATCAGCGGGCCGCCCGTACGGGACCAGAAGTTGGCACCGAGCCAGGGGAGTACGGCTTCGTCGTGGGTCAGCTGGGCGCTGTGGCGTCGCATGGTGTGGAAACTCCGTTGCAGGTCAGGCGGTTGATCGGGCGGCCGGTCCGGTCGACTCTCGGACGACGAGCCGGGGGCGTTCGGTGAGGGGCGGGGACGCGATGTCCTCGCCGCAGCGGGCGAGCAGGGCGCGGGCTGCGGCCGCGCCGACGAGGCGTACGTGCTGGTCGACGGTGGTCAGACCGGGGTACAGCCACTGGCCGAGCGGCAGATTGTCGTAACCGATGACCGACAGGTCGCGGGGTACGGCGAATCCGGCGCGCTGGGCGGTGCCGATGCCGCACACCGCGATCGAGTCGTTGGCGTACACGATCGCAGTCGGGCGGGGGCGCATGGCGAGCAGTCGCTCGGTGGCGGCGACGGCCGCGTCCGCGGTGAAGTCGGTGGCGATGGCGGCGACGGGTTCGAGCCCGGCGGCGGCGAGCGCTTCGGTGAAGACGCGCCGCCGGAACCCGGTGTGCACCTGGTCGTCGGGCCCGCTCACGTACCCGATGCGCCGGTGGCCGAGGTCGAGCAGATGGCGCACGGCCTCGCCGAGTCCCGCCTCCTGCTGCCCGAGCGCGATCCCGTCGGGTGCGCCGAGCAGCACGGAGGGCAGGCCGAGGCGTTCCAGGAGCGCGGGGCGCGGGTCGTCGACGCGGCTGCCGGTGAGGACCGCGCCGTCGACGCGGCCCTCGGCGACGAGGCGCTCGTACAGCGCGCTCTCTTCGCGTACGTCCGAGACCAGGTGCAGCAGCAGACCGTAGCCGCGCGGCGAGAGTTCGCTCTCCAGGCCGGTGATGACCTCGGTGAAGTGCGGGTCGGCGCCCAGGACGTCGGTGGCACGGCTGACCACCATGGCGACGGTTCTCGTACGGGAGCGGCGCAGTGCGCTCGCCGACGCGCTGGGCGACCAGCCGAGGCGGGCGGCCGCTTCCATGATGCGCAGGCGGGTGGGCTCCGAGATACGGCCGGTGCGGTTGAACGCCTTGGACACGGCGGCGGTGGAGACTCCCGCCTCGGCGGCGACGTCCTTGATGGTGGGCCGGGGGGAGGATCTGGGGGAGGGGCTCACATCTTCACCGCACCGCTGACCAGGGCACGCTGCATGCGCTTCTGCAGCACGGTGTAGACGATCCAGACCGGTACGAGGGTGAGGACGGTGCCCGCGGTGAGGATTCCGTAGTCCGTGCCGATCTGGGACTTCAGGGTGGGCAGCGCGACCTGGATGGTCCGCAGGTCGGGGTCGGGGCCGATGATGATCAGCGAGTACAGGTACTCGTTCCAGAAGGTCAGGAAGTTCAGCAGGACGACCGTCGCGATGCCCGGCATGCACATGGGTGTGTAGATGTGCCGCAGCACGCCGAAGGTCGATGCGCCGTCGATCCGCGCGGCCTCCTCCATCTCCGGGGGGATGGTGCGCATGAACTGGACCAGGATCACCACCGACAGCGGCATGGCGGTGGCGGGCAGGAACAGCACCATGAAGAGCCGGGTGTGGAAGAGCCCGGTGGCGGCGGAGAGCAGGAAGGTCGGGAAGAGGGCGGCGAAGGTGGGGATGAGGAAGCCCAGCGAGAAGACCTTCTCCATGACGGAGGCGACCCGGCCGCGGGAGCGGGCCAGGGCGAAGGCCGCCGGTATCGCGAGGCCCAGGGTCAGGGCCAGCGAGAAGACGGTGACGATCGCCGAGTTGAGGATGGCGGGGCCGAGATCGGCGCTCTCGAAGGCGGTGCGGAAATTACCGAACCCGAAAGACGTCGGCGGGGAGAGCGGGCTGCTGAAGATCTCCTCGTTGGACTTGAACGCGGAGGAGAGGAAGTAGTAGAGGGGGATGGCGAGCAGGACGGCGTAGGCCCACACGAGGATGTGCGCGGGCAGCCAGGACTTCCTGAACTTCATGGTGGCCATGGCGGGTCAGGCTCCGATCAGTAGCTCTGGCGGAAGGAACGGCGGATGGCGAGCAGCCCCACGAGCCCCACCAGGAACAGGACGACTCCGACGGCCTGGCTGTAGCCGAGGTCGGACTCCATGAACGCCTTCTCGTAGACGAGGAAGGAGAGAGTGGTGGAGGAGTTGGCGGGACCGCCCTGGGTGAGGAGCAGCACCTGCTGCGCCGATCCGAAGAGCGTCCAGAGGAACTGGAGCATGGCCACCACGCCCACGTACTCCTTGATGACGGGGAAGTGGATGCGCCACATGGCCCGCCAGTGCCCGGCGCCGTCCAACTGGGCTGCCTCGCCCAGCTCTTCGGGGACGCTGTCGAGGCGTGCGGCGAAGAGGACGGCGGTGAAGCCGATGCCGGCCCAGAGGTCGAGGGCTATCAGGCAGTACAGCGCGGTGTCGGGGTTGGCGAGCCAGGCATCGGCGGCAGACCCGAGCCCGACCGCCTTCAGGGCCCCGTTGGCCAGGCCGTCCGGGGAGAGGGCGGCGTAGAAGACCATGGCCTTGGCGGGGGTGGAGATGAGCCCCGGCACGAACAGCAGATACCGGATGATCTTGTGCCCGGGCGGCTTCTGCGCCACGTAGTAGCCGAGCATGTACGCGCAGACGATCATCACCGGCAGCGCGATGACCATCTGGACGCCGGTGTTGCGCACGGCCTGCCAGAAGACCGGGTCGTCGAAGAGCGCACGGAAGTTGTCGAGCCCGGCGAAGGAGGTCGACTGCAGCATCCCCGGCCAGTGGAGGGCGGCGATCACGAAGATCGCAACCATGGGCCCGACCATGAAGACGAGGTACCAGACCAGTGCGGGCACCGCGAGGACGGTGGTGCTCGGCTTGCGCTGCTTGCGGCCGGCGGGGGAGAGCGGAGCGGCCTGCCCGGACTGAGGGGCGGGCCTGACGGACGAAGTCATCGTCATGACGGTGCTGCCTCCTCAGGCGTTTCGGTAGGCGCCCTGGAGCGCGGAGATGATGCGGTTGGCGCTGGTGCCGGGGGTGAAGGCGGTGCTGGTGGCCTGGATCATGGGCTGCACGGCGGAGGGCGGCACGTACAGATCGGGCAGCACCACTTGACTGACGCTGTCGCCGAGCTGTTGTGCCTTGGCGACGAGTGGGAACCCGTCGCTGAGCGTCTCGGTCTTCACCGCCATGTCGCGCGCGCCCTCGGTGACGAAGCGCGCGACGACGTCCTTCCGGTACATGAAGCGCACGAACTTCTCGACGGTCTCGATCTTTTTGGTCCCGTTCGGGCTGATCCAGAACCCGTTGACGGTGAAGGTCCGCAGGATGGTCGGCTTGGGGTGAACGGCCCCGGTGGGCAGTGGGAAGCCGCCCACGTCGGTATGCCTGGCAACGTTGTCGGGAACCTTGCCCAGGGCGGACGACATCGCGGACTCCATGGCCGCGGCACCCGTGTTGAACTGGGTGGTCATGGAGTCGGTGGTGAGCCCCTGGGCCTTGTCGGTGAAGACCCCTGCGTCGCGCAGCTCCACGAAGTACTGCACCCCGTCGCGAACGCCGCTCAGAGCGCCGAAATCCCCGGTGCGGTACAGGGACTTCGTCTGCTCGGCAGTGACGAACGACTGGATGATCTGGGCGAGCAGCTTCTGCCCGGTCCAGTCATTGCCGCCGATGGTGACGGGCGCGGTCCCCTTGGCACGCAGCTTCTTGGCGGCGGCGATCAACTCATCGCCGGAGCGAGGTATCTCGTCGACCCCCGCCTTGCGCATGACGTCCCGATTGAAGGCGACGGGCCAGTTGCTCGCAATGTACGGAAGCGCCCGCAGCCGGTTCTTCTCGTCGGTCCACTCGGTGAGCGCCTTGGGCAGGATGCGCTCGCGCAGCCCCCACTGGTCGAGATATCCGCCGACGGGGACGGTCGCCCCGAGCTCCGTCCACTCGACGGTCTTGTCATAGAGGCTGACCATGACGACATCGGCTTCTTTGCGGGCCAGCCGCGCGGTTTCGTAGACCTGCCCCAGTTCGTCCCCATTGATGAGGACCTTCACCTTGAGCCCGGGGTTCTCCTTGCGGAAGGTGTCCAGTACGGCCCGGAAGGTGGCCGCCCCGGGAGCCGTACCGCCCAACTGGCTGTGGAGCACGAGGGTGTCGGGGTCGGAATCATCACCACCCATGACCCCGCACCCGGACAAGGCGGGCGCGGCGACTCCGGCGGCCAGGGCCGCACCTGCGGACATGAACCCGCGGCGATTCAACGATGAACGCACGGCGCGTGGCCTCCTGGAGGGGGAAGTGGTTAATCGATATACCAACGAAGTGCGAGCACCGTATGAGCGGATCGTGAGGGCGTCAACCCCTCGTTGCACATGCTGAAACGCCGTCCCCTCAGCCCCCCGCTCAGCCC
>NZ_JAFLRJ010000384.1 GCF_017315755.1 Streptomyces beijiangensis | reverse complement strand
GAGAGGACCAGCCATGCCACCCGCCTCCGGCCCTGCCCGTGCCCCCGAACTCCTCGCCCTCGCCGACCGGGTGCTGCAGCCCGGCTTCCAGGGGACCACCGCCCCCGACTGGATCCGCAGGCGGCTCTCCGCCGGGCTCGGGTCGGTCCTGCTCTTCGGCGGCAATATCCGTGACCGTGAGCAGACCGCCGCGCTCACCGGAGCCCTGCGCGCCGAGAACCCCGACGTCCTGATCGCCGCCGACGAGGAGGGCGGCGACGTCACCCGCCTGGAGGCCGCGACCGGCTCCTCCTACCCGGGCAATCTCGCCCTCGGTACCGTCGACGACCCCGAACTCACCGCCGCCGTCGCCCACTCCATCGGTGGCGAACTGCGCGCCGCCGGCATCGGACTCGACTACGCACCCGACGCCGACGTCAACTCCAACCCCGACAACCCGGTCATCGGCACCCGCTCCTTCGGCGCGGACCCCGACCTCGCCGCCCGGCACACCGCCGCCTGGATCCGCGGCATGCACGACGCCGGCGTCGCCGCCTGCGCCAAGCACTTCCCCGGCCACGGCGACACCGACACCGACTCCCATCTCGCGCTGCCCACCGTCACCATGGACGCCGACCGCATCGCGGAACTGGCCCTTCCGCCGTTCCGTGCCGCTCTCGCGGCGGGCGTCCGGGCCGTGATGACCGCCCATCTGCTCATCCCCGCGTACGACAAGGAGCACCCCGCCACCGCCAGCCCCCGCATCATCACCGGGCTGCTGCGCGAGGAGCTCGGCTTCGAGGGGCTGATCGTCAGCGACGCCGTCGAGATGCAGGCCGTCAGGGCCCGTTACGGACTCGAAGGTGCGACCGTGCGCGCGCTCGCCGCCGGTGTGGATCTCGTCTGCCTCGGCGACCGGTCGGGAGACGCCGAGTTCGCGCAGCTCCGTACAGCCATCGTCGACGCGGTCATGCGCGGTGAACTCCCCGAGGAGCGCCTCGCCGAAGCCGCCGCCCGCGCCTCCGGATTTGCCGCCTGGCAACGGGCCCTGGCCGCGAACGTCCCCGCCCCGGAACCGGACAGAGCACTCGGTCCGGCCGCCGCCCGCCGTGCGCTGCGCACCACCACCGCCGACCCGGAAGCGCTGCCGCTGCGCGCCCCCGCCGTCCTGGTCGGGTTCGGCGTTCCCGGCACCGTCGTCCAGGGTGACGGCGTGCCCTGGGGTCTCGGCGCGGCGCTCACCGCCCTCATGCCGGGCACCCTGTGCACCACCGTGCCGCCGCTCACCCCGTACAGCCCCGGCCGCGTCCGGGAGATCCTCGCCGACGCGGCGGGCCGGCCGCTGGTCCTGGCGGTACGGGACGCCCACCGGCACCCCGCCGTGCGGGAGTGGCTCGGCGCACTTCTCGCCGCGCGCCCCGATGCGATCACGGTGGAACTCGGCGTACCGCAGCCGGATTCCGGTGCCGCCGGAGCCGCCCGTATCGACACGCACGGCGCCGCACGCGTCTGCGCGCAGGCCGCGGCCGAGGTGCTCGCCGGGAGGCGGCTCGCGCCCTGAACCGACTGCGCCGGTGGCGGCGCGGGGTGCGGCGTCCGCCGTACGGCGCTTCCGCACTCCCCATCACACGGCTGTCGCGCAGCTCGCCGACGGCGCACGATCTGTCCGTGACCCAGGCACCTTCCGGATACGGGTGGAGTAGTCCTATGGCGTCGAATCGAGGGGGTGTTGACGGCCCGGGCGGCCACCGTGATCATCGCCTGGTGGACCGATACCCGAGCGTGGACGAAGTGGTCGCCGGCGCTGTCGACCTCACGGAACGTCACCCGCTCGGCGTTCGGCTGCGCAGAGTCGGAACGGCACGCTCGGGCGAGCCGCTGTGGCTGCTCTCCGTGGGGCGCGGCAGCCGGAACGTACTGATCGTCGCCGGCCCGCACTCGAACGAGCCCGTCGGCGGCGGGACGGTGCTGAGCCTCGCCCGGCGGGCGGCGACCGACCCCCGGCTCTGCGAGGGGGCGGACACCACCTGGAACTTCCTGCTCTGCCTCGACCCGGACGGCGCCCGCCTCAACAAGGGCTGGCAGTCGGGTCCGTACCGGCTGACCCGCTACCACCGGCAGTTCTACCGGCCCGGCTTCGCCGCCCAGCCCGAGTGGCTTCCCGAGGAGAGCGGCACGGGCAGGCTCCCCGAGACGCGGGCCCTGCTCGCCGTCCAGGACCAGCTCAGGCCGTACCTCCAATGCTCCCTGCACGGGGTGGACGTCGGCGGCGGCTTCGTGGAGGTGACCAGGGCGCTCGACGGGCTGCCGGAGCAGGTCGCGCGGGCAGCCCGTGAGCTGCGGGTTCCGCTGGAGGTGGGCCCCTACGACGCCCTGTACTGGCCGACGCTGGGACCCGGCGTCTTCGAGATACCGCCGCCCAAGCAGGGTGACCAGTTCGCCGCCATCACGGAGGCCGCTGTCCAGTCCACCTGGTTCCATCCGCAGCCCTACGGCACCGTCACCGCCGTCGTCGAGGCGCCCATGTGGGGCGTCGACGGGGTCGCCGACGGCACGCCGCACCCCGATCCCCGGCCCGAACTCCTCTCCATCAGCGACGGACTGCGGGCCGAGGCGCAGCGGATCGAAGCGCTCCTCGACCGGGTACGGCCCGAACTGGTGGCCCGCGCAGGGCAGTTCCTCGCCCCCGTGGAGGAGTACCTCGCCGTCTCGCCCGCGCTCGCCGACGCCTGGCATCCCGATGCGGCGCTGAGCGAGCCGAGCCGGCTGCCACCGCTGACCCGTGCGCACGTCATGGCGCTGCGCATATCGGCCCGCCGGCTGATGGTCCGTTCGTCCGGGCTGCTGCACCGGGCCCTCACCGAGGGGGCGGCCGGCCGGCATCTGGACGTACTGGCCGACCTCGACGCGTCGATCACCCGGGTGTGTGCCGTGTACGAGGAGGAGTACGGCGCCCACTGGATCCCGGTCGGAGACCAGGTCGAGTTCCAGTCGAGGGTGGTGCTCGCCGCCTTCTCGGCGCTGGCGCCGCTGCGGCCCTTCGCTGCCGGGGCCGCCCCCGGCCCCCAGGGCTGAACTGAGCCCCGGTCCCCAGGGCTGCACAGCGCTGAGCCCGGCCGTCACCCGTACGGGCGTACGACGACTGCGAACGGGCCCGACCAGTGGTCGCCTGGGAGGTATCCGCGCCGTCCTCCGGCGCCCAGGCCCCGGGAGGGACCCGTATGGCCACCGACCGGACCTTGGGGCCGCCGGGGCTGTTCACCGGGGGCCGCGACCGGGATCCGTACCCCGTCTACCGCGTCCTGCGCGAGCGATACCCCCTCGTCTACGACGCCCGGCTCGATGCCTGGCTGGTGAGCCGGTACGCGGACGTGGTCTCGGCCCTCACCGACCCGCGGCTCGTACGGCCCAGGTCCACCCAGTGCTGCGAGCCCGGCGACCTCCGCTGCACCGGCGCCTCGTCCCTGGGCGGGCAGCGGGAGATCGCCGAGCGGACCGCCTATGTGCTGGCCAGACGGCTGGCCGGGCGCGCCGAGGTCGACCTGGTGGCCGAATTCTGCCGGTGGCTGCCGGTCGGGGTGCTCGCCACCGCCGCCCGGATGCCGTACGGCGCACTGGCCGGACTCCGGGTGGCGACGACCGAACGTGCGCTCGCCTCGCTGCTCGCCAACCTCCTCGACCACCCCGCGCAGCTGGCCGCCCTGCGTGCCGCGCCGGGGCTCATACCGCACGCCTGGGCGGAGTCGCTGCGCCGCGATCCGCCGGTCCATGTCCTGATGCGCAGGGCGGTGCGCGACGTGCCGCTCGGCGGCGGGACCGTGCCGGCCGGCGCCACCGTGGCCTGTCTCGTCGGGGCGGCGGGCCGGGACCCCGACCGGTTCGCCAACCCCGACCGCTTCGACCTCCACCGGTCCGACACCGGCCGGCTCAGCATCGGCTGCCCCGCCACACTCCAGGCGCAGTACGGCGTACGGGCCCTGCTCGACGCCATGCCGGGGCTCCGCTGGGCCGACGGATTCCGGCCGGTGGAGACCGGGCTCCTCACCCGCTCGCCCCGGATTCTGCTCGTACGGACCGAGTGAGCAGCGCGACGGGACGCTCGGCGAACAGCTCGCTCAGCCGGACAGAACCGGTGAACTCTCGCTCCGCTCCGAGGAGTTCGGTCCAGGTCCCCTCGGGGAGCGGCAGCTCCGTGTCCCGCCAGCCGCCCGCATCGGCCAGGCGCAGGGAGAGCCGCGTCACGGCGGTGACGGCCTCGCCCGAGCGGCAGAAGGCGAGGCAGTGCGCGGCCGCGGGACCGGACGCGGTCATCGGCAGGTACGTACCCGATTCGCCGAAGACCTCAGGGAGGCGCCGGCGCAGCCGCAGGGCGGCCGTCGTCAGCACGGGCTTCTCGTCCATGGGGTCGACGGGGCTGAAGGGGGCTCTGTTGTCCGGGTCGACCAGTGCGATGTACGTCCCCTCGGTGCCCTGGTAGACGTCGGGGACGCCCGGCATCGTCAGCTGCACCAGCGCCGCACCGAGCGCGTTGGCCCGTACGTGAGGATCGAGCGCGCGCGAGAAGTCGGCCAGTACGGCGTGCGGCGGCCCGCACGGACCCGCCGCCACGAAGGCCTCCACCGCCTCCTCGTACACCGGGTCCTGCTCGGTCCAGCTGGTGTGCAGCCCCGCCTCCCGTACGGATTTGAGCAGCGCGGGCCCCAGCCGTTCGCGATCGGGCAGACCGAAGCCGAACGAGGTCTGCCAGGCCGTCCACGCCACCTGCGGATCGGGCGCCGGGGCCCCGCTCCCGCCCAGCGATTTCAGCAACTCGCCCCACCGCTCCGGGCATTCGGTGAGGACCGCGATCCGTGCCCGTACGTCCGCACTGCGCTTGGTGTCGTGCGTCGTCAGTACGGTCCCGGTGGACGGCCAGTCGCGCGCGAGCCGTGCGCAGAAGGTGTGGAACTCCTCGGGGGAGACGGCGGGAGCCCCGGGATCGCCGCCCACCTCGGCGGCCGACAGGAGCGGTGCGTACCGGTAGAAGGCGGTGTCCTCGACGGACTTGGCGCGCAGCGCGGACGCGGTCTGCGCGAAGCGCGCGCAGAACGCGGCGTGATGGGGGCCCTCGCCCAGCGTGCCGAGCGCCAGGTCCCGTACCACCGTCAGAGCCTCGGCCTCCTCGGGCACGGCGTACGCCGCCGCGGCTCTGGCGACGGCCTCCGGGGGGAGCGCGGGGCTCGTACGGTCGGGGAGGCCGCCCGCGGTGACGTACGGGCGGTAGACCGGGACCCGTACGAGCAGCTCGTGCAGGGCGATGCGCAGCGCCCACGGGGCGTGGTCGCGCAGTGCGGGATCGGCCGCGCAGACGCGTGCGGCCGTACGGACCAGGAACTCGGTCTCCGCCGCCAGCTCATGGGTGAGCACCTTGTACGCCGCCCGGCGGACGGTGGCCTCCCAGTAGCCGCCGCGGTCGCCGGTAAGACCGGTGAAGTACCGGTAGTCGCGGGCGAGTTCCGCGGCGCCTTCCCGGTCGGTGAACAGCCCGTCGATGTGGTGCAGCGCGTCGTAGCCGGTCGTCCCCGCGACCGCCCAGTCGGCGGGCAGTTGCTCGTCGCCGGTGAGGATCTTCTCGACGACGGTCCAGCGGCTGCCGGTCGCCTCGCTGAGACGGCGCAGGTAGGTGCCGGGATCGGCGAGACCGTCGGGGTGGTCGATGCGCAGACCGTCGGCGACCCCGTCGCGCAGCAGCTCCAGGATCTTGGTGTGGGTGGCGCGGAAGACCTCCGGGTCCTCCACCCGTACCCCTATCAGATCCGAAATGGTGAAGAAGCGGCGGTAGTTGAGCTCGGTACGGGCCAGTCGCCACCAGGCGAGGCGGTAGAACTGGGCGTCGAGCAGCTCGGGGAGCGGGAGCCCGGACGTGCCTTCCCGCAGTGGGAACGCGTGGTCGTAGTAGCGGAGTTCGTCCCCCTCGACGCTCAACTTCTCCCACTCGACGCCGAGCCGGTGGCCGAGGACCGGCAGCAGGACGCGCCCGTCGCCGCCGTCCCAGTCGATGTCGAACCAGCGGGCGTACGGGGATGCGGGGCCCTCGCGCAGGACCTCCCACAGTGGCCGGTTGAAGCGGGGGGCCGCGGCCATATGGTTGGGGACGATGTCCAGGACGAGGCCCAGGCCGTGCGCGCGGGCGGTGCGGGCGAGCGCGCGCAGACCGTCCTCGCCGCCCAGTTCCTCACGTACGCGCGTGGGATCGACGACGTCGTAGCCGTGCGTGGAGCCGGGGACGGCCTCCAGGACCGGCGAGAGGTGGAGGTGGGAGACACCGAGTGCGGCCAGGTACGGCACGGCCTTCTCGGCGGCCGAGAAGGGGAAATCCGGCTGGATCTGCAGCCGGTAGGTGGCGGTGGGCGTCATGCGAACGTACGTACCCGGATCGGCGGCTTCTGTGCCTTCCGCCCATGCGTACTTCCTGCAGGGGCGCGCTAACTTCGGCCGATGTACCGCCGTGTCCTGGCCCTCACCGGCCCGTTTCTGCCCGTCGTCTCCTTCCTCGGCAGGCTGCCGACCGCGATGTGCCAGCTCGGCAGCCTCCTGCTGGTCGCCGAGACGAGCGGCAGTCTCGCTACGGCAGGACTGGTGGGCGGAGCGCTGGCCGCGGGCCAGACGGTGGGCGGCCCGCTGCTCGGCCGCGCCGCCGACCGGCGGGGCCAGCGGGGTGTGGTGCTGGCGGCGGCGCTCACCAACGCGGTGGCCACGACCGCCTTCGTCCTGGGGGCCCTCACGCACCTCGCCACCCCGGCGCTGGTGCTGCTGGCCGTGCTCGCCGGCGCCACCGTCCCCCAGATCGGCCCGCTCGCCAGGACCAGGACCGTCGCCCTCGCGCGCGCATCGGACGCGGACGAGCGCACGGTCGGGGCCGTGCTCTCCTTCGAAGGGACCCTGGACGAGGTCTCGTTCGTGCTCGGGCCTGCCCTGGTCGGCCTCGCGGCGGCGTTCGCGCATCCCGCGGTGGCGCTGCTCGGCGCGTCCGCGCTGCTCGCGGTCTGCGGTTCGGCGTTCGCGCTGCATCCGACGGCGTCGCGGGTCGGTTCCCGTACCCCTGCCGGTGCCCCTGCGCGTGCGCGTCCGATCGCAGGAGCCGCGAAACGGCCTCGACTGCCCGCCGCCGTATACACACTGCGCTTCACGATGGGCCTCCAGGGCGCCATGTTCGGCGCGTCCCAGGCCGGCATCACCGCGCTCACCGAGCGCCTGGGCCGCCCCGAACAGGCGGGTCTTGTCTACGCGGCGATGGGGGTGATGAGCGCCGCCGCGGGCCTCTCGATGGCCGCGGTGCCGCAGCGCATCGCCCTCACCACCCGCTGGCGTGTGGCCACGGCAGCGCTCGTCGTGCTCTCGGTGCCTCTCCTCTTCGTGGACTCACTTCTCGCGCTGTACGCGGTCGTCACCCTGCTCGGTGTCGCCTACGCCCCGCATCTGATCACCCTCTTCGGCCTCACCGAACGCCTGGTGCCGCCCGCCCGGCTCGCCGAGTCGATGGCGGTACTCGCCAGCTGCACGGTCGCGGGGCAGGCCCTCGCGCTCGCTCTCGCGGGACGGCTGTCCCAGGACCACGGGCCCGGGGCCGGTTTCTCGGTCGCGGTCGTGGCCGCCGGGCTCTGCTGCGTACTGGCGCGGATACGAACCGGCGACCCTACGCGGGCCGTTGCAGCACCGTCAGACTCCGTCCGATCAGCGTGACCCGGTCGCCCGCGCCCACCTTGGGGCCCGTGCCCGGCGGGACACCGTCCTGACGGGCGGTGTCCACCACCACCTGCCACTGTTTGCCGTGGTCGACGGGGACGGCGAAGCCGATGTCCTCCGCGCTCGCGTTGAACATCAGCAGGAAGGAGTCGTCGGAGATCCGCTCGCCCCGGGTCCCGGGCTCCGAGATGGCGTTGCCGTTGAGGAAGACGGTCAGAGCCTTGGCGCTCACCGACTGCCAGTCCTGCTGGATCATCTCCTCGCCCTCGGGCGTGAACCAGGCGATGTCGGAGAGATCGTCGTGCGTGCCCTCCACCGGGCGGCCGTGGAAGAAGCGGCGGCGGCGGAAGACGGGGTGCTCGCGGCGCAGGGCGACCATCGCGCGGGTGAAGGCGAGCAGAGTGGCGCCCGAGGCGTCCGTATCAGAATCCGTATCGGCATCCGATGGGTCCGTATCCGAAGTGGCCGCGGCGACCGGCCAGTTGACCCAGGACAGGTCGCTGTCCTGGCAGTAGGCGTTGTTGTTGCCCCGCTGGGTGCGGCCGAACTCGTCGCCGTGCGAGAGCATCGGGACGCCCTGAGACAGCATCAGCGTCGCCATGAAGTTCCGCATCTGCCGGGCGCGCAGCTCCATGACCGCCGGGTCGGTGCTCTCGCCCTCCTCGCCGCAGTTCCACGAGCGGTTGTGGCTCTCGCCGTCCCGGTTGGACTCGCCGTTCGCCTCGTTGTGCTTGTCGTTGTACGACACCAGGTCGTTCAGCGTGAAGCCGTCGTGGCAGGTGAAGAAGTTGATCGAGGCGAGCGGGCGGCGGCCGTCGTCCTGATAGAGGTCGGACGACCCCGTGAGGCGGCCCGCGAACTCCGCGAGCGTGCGCGGCTCGCCGCGCCACAAGTCTCGTACGGTGTCACGGTACTTGCCGTTCCACTCGGTCCACAGCGGCGGGAAGTTCCCCACCTGGTAGCCGCCCTCGCCGACGTCCCACGGCTCGGCGATCAGCTTGACCTGGCTGACCACCGGGTCCTGCTGCACCAGGTCGAAGAAGGACGACAGCCGGTCCACCTCGTGGAACTGGCGTGCCAGGGTTGCCGCGAGGTCGAAGCGGAATCCGTCGACATGCATCTCGGTGACCCAGTAGCGCAGCGAGTCCATGATCATCTGTAGGACGTGCGGGGAGCGCATCAGCAGGGAGTTGCCGGTGCCCGTCGTGTCCATGTAGTAGCGGGGGTCGTCCTCCATCAGGCGGTAGTACTGGGCATTGTCCAGGCCGCGGAAGGAGAGCGTCGGGCCCAGGTGGTTGCCCTCGGCCGTGTGGTTGTAGACCACATCGAGGATGACCTCGATGCCGGCCTCGTGCAGCGCCCGTACCGCCTGCTTGAACTCCAGGACCTGCTCGCCCCGGTCGCCCCAGGAGGCATAGGTGTTGTGCGGGGCGAAGAAGCCGATGGTGTTGTAGCCCCAGTAGTTGGCGAGACCGGCGTCGGCGAGCCGGTGGTCGTTGACGAACTGGTGCACCGGCATCAGTTCCAGGGCCGTGACCCCCAGCTTCGTCAGATGCTCGATGACGGCGGGGTGGGCGAGGGCCGCGTACGTCCCGCGCATCTCCTCGGGGAGGTCGGGATGGAGCATGGTGAGACCCTTGACATGGGCCTCGTAGAACACGGTCTCGTGGTACGGGGTCCGCGGCAGCCGGTCGTCGCCCCAGTCGAAGTAGGGATTGACCACCACCGATGCCATGGTGTGCGGTGCCGAGTCCAGGTCGTTGCGCGAGTCGGGCTTGCCGAAGTGGTAGCTGTACACCGCCTCGCCCCACTCGACCTCCCCGCTCACGGCCTTGGCGTAGGGGTCCAGGAGCAGCTTCGCCGAGTTGCAGCGCTGCCCCTTGTCCGGCTCGTACGGGCCGTGCACGCGGAAGCCGTACCGCTGACCGGGCATGATCCCGGGCAGATAGGCATGGCGTACGAAGGCGTCGGTCTCGCGCAGCTCGACCGCCGTCTCTGAGCCGTCGTCGTGCAGCAAACACAACTCGACCCGGTCGGCGGCCTCCGAATAGACCGCGAAGTTGGTCCCGGCGCCGTCGTACGTGGCCCCGAGCGGATATGTCTGTCCCGGCCAGACCTGCATGGGAGAAGACTCTTCCACATCCGATGGTCCGAAACGTAACTGCTATGAATCAGCTCACTCCGGGCGATCTTGTGCTGGGGAACCCGCGCGCGTTGTAAGGAAGTTGGGAAAGGACCCTGTGCATCCGGCTGCACCGCGTCCCGCTCGCGGAGTACTCTTCCTTGATCTTGCAGGGGGACCGAAAGGCGGTACGCGGTGCAGCCGGATGCAC
>NZ_JAFLRJ010000383.1 GCF_017315755.1 Streptomyces beijiangensis | reverse complement strand
CGCCGCGCGCGGCGTTGACGATCCGCACGGTCGGCTTGACCTTGTGGAGCGCGTCGTCGCCGATGAGGCCGAGCGTCTCGGGGGTCTTGGGAAGGTGGACGGTGATGAAGTCCGAGACCTCGAGCAGCTCGTCGAGGGTGAGGACCTTCACGCCCATCTGCGCGGCGCGTGCGGGCTGCACATAGGGGTCGTACGCGACGATCTTCATACCGAAGGCCGACATGCGCTGGGCGACCAGCGCGCCGATGCGGCCGAGGCCGACGACTCCCAGGGTCTTCTCGGCGAGCTCGACGCCGGTGTACTTCGAACGCTTCCACTCACCGGCCTTCAGCGCCTGGCTGCCCTGGGGGATGTTCCGGGCGGTGGCGATGAGCAGACCGCAGGCGAGCTCGGCGGCGGTGACGATGTTGGAGGTCGGGGCGTTGACGACCATCACGCCGGCCTTGGTGGCGGCGGAGACGTCGACGTTGTCCAGGCCGACACCGGCACGGGCGACGACCCTCAGCTTCTTCGCCAGGGCGATGGCCTCGGCGTCGACCTTGGTGGCGGAGCGTACGAGAATCGCGTCGACATCGACGATGGCGGGCAGCAACTCGGCGCGGTTCGCGCCGTTGCAGTGCCGGATCTCGAAGTCCGGGCCCAGTGCGTCGACAGTGGCGGGCGACAGCTCTTCAGCGATGAGTACGACAGGTTTCGAGCTCACGTGAGTCCTCACAAGTCCAGTGCGGACGGCCGTCCCGACGGCCGCAGGCGGTGGAGGGGCTACCGCGTGGAAGACGCACGACGCTGTGGGCCTGACGCGAATGTGGTGTGCAGTCTAGTGCTGTGCCGGGGCGGCGATTACGCCCCAACGGAAGGATCACCCTCACGGGGGTGGACGCGCTGTACAGGCGTACGAACCAACGTGAACGCCCACGGCGGTGCGAGCCCGGAACCGCCCGCTCCGGCGGACCCGCGAGGGCCCGCCGGAGCAGCGGTGCGGCGGTTGCTTACGCCTCTTCGTCGACCCAGCTCATGAGCTTGCGGAGCTCCTTGCCAGTGGTCTCCAGGAGGTGCTCGGAGTCCGCGGTCTTGTACTCGTTGTACTTCTTCAGACCGCCGTGGTACTCCGCCATCCACTCACGGGCGAACGTGCCGTCCTGGATCTCGGAGAGGATCTTCTTCATCTCGACCTTGGTCTGGTCGGTGATGATGCGCGGGCCGGTGACGTAGTCGCCCCACTCGGCGGTCTCCGAGATGGACCAGCGCATCTTCTCCAGGCCGCCCTCGTACATGAGGTCGACGATGAGCTTCAGCTCGTGGAGGCACTCGAAGTACGCGATCTCCGGCTGGTAACCGGCCTCGGTGAGCGTCTCGAAGCCCGCCTTGACGAGCGCCGCGGTGCCACCGCAGAGAACGGCCTGCTCGCCGAAGAGGTCGGTCTCGGTCTCCTCGGTGAAGGTCGTCTTGATGACGCCGGCGCGGGTGCCGCCGATGCCCTTCGCGTACGAGAGGGCCAGCGCGAGGCCGTTGCCCGTCGGGTCCTGCTCGACGGCCACGATGCACGGGACGCCGCGGCCCTCTTCGTACTGACGGCGCACGAGGTGACCCGGGCCCTTGGGCGCGACCATGCAGACGTCGACGTTGGCCGGCGGCTTGATGAAGTCGAAGCGGATGTTCAGACCGTGGCCGAAGAACAGCGCGTCGCCGTCCTTGAGGTTGTCCTTGATGGACTCCTCGTAGACCTGGGCCTGGAGCGGGTCCGGCACCAGGACCATGATGACGTCGGCCTCGGCGGCGGCCTCGGACACGGTCACCACACGCAGGCCCTGCTCCTCGGCCTTCGCCTTGGACTTGGAGCCCTCGTGGAGACCGACGCGGACGTCGACACCCGAGTCACGCAGCGACAGCGCGTGGGCGTGGCCCTGGCTGCCGTAACCGATGACCGCGACCTTGCGGCCCTGGATGATGGACAGGTCGGCATCGTCGTCGTAGAACAGCTCGGCCACTGGGATATCTCCTTGGTGTGCAGGTGGTGCACCCACCGTACGGCGGGCGGGGGAGGGAAGGTTTGAAGGTCCGGGATCCGGACTCAGGCGCTGCGGTCGAGTGCCCGCAGGGAGCGGTCCGTGATGGACCTGGCGCCGCGCCCTATGGCGATCGTCCCGGACTGGACGAGCTCCTTGATGCCGTACTGCTCCAGCATCTTGAGCATCGCCTCCAGCTTGTCGGCTCCGCCGGTGGCCTCGATGGTCACGGCATCCGGGGAGACGTCGACGGTCTTGGCGCGGAACAGCTGGACGATCTCGGTGATCTGGGACCGCGTCTCGTTGTCGGCGCGGACCTTCACCAGAACGAGCTCGCGCTGGATCGCAGCGCCGGGCTCGAGTTCGACGATCTTCAGAACGTTGACCAGCTTGTTGAGCTGCTTGGTCACCTGCTCTAGGGGCAGCTCCTCGACACCGACCACGATGGTGATCCGGGAGATGTCGGGGTGCTCGGTGACGCCCACGGCGAGCGAGTCGATGTTGAAGCCTCGGCGGGAGAACAGGGCGGCGATCCGGGCGAGGATGCCGGGGGTGTTCTCGACCAGGACGGAGAGCGTGTGCTTGCTGGACATGGTGGCTGGTCTCTCTCTCGGCTCTTCGCTCAGTCGTCTTCGTTGTCGCCGAAGTCGGGGCGGACGCCGCGGGCGGCCATGACCTCGTCGTTGGACGTTCCGGCGGCCACCATCGGCCAGACCATGGCGTCCTCGTGGACGATGAAGTCCACCACGACGGGCCGGTCGTTGATGGAGTTGGCCTCGGCGATGACCTTGTCCAGGTCCTCGGGGCGCTCACAGCGCAGGGCCACACAGCCCATGGCCTCGGAGAGCTTCACGAAGTCGGGGACGCGGGTGCCGGTGTTGGCGCCGCCCTCGCCCTCGCCGTTGTGCAGCACCGTGTTGGAGTAGCGCTGGTTGTAGAAGAGGGTCTGCCACTGGCGGACCATCCCGAGCGCGCCGTTGTTGATGATGGCGACCTTGATCGGGATGTTGTTGAGCGCGCAGGTGGTCAGTTCCTGATTGGTCATCTGGAAGCAGCCGTCGCCGTCGATCGCCCAGACGGTGCGGTCGGGCATGCCCGCCTTGGCGCCCATCGCGGCCGGGACCGCGTAACCCATCGTCCCGGCGCCGCCGGAGTTGAGCCAGGTCGAGGGCTGCTCGTACTGGATGAAGTGCGAGGCCCACATCTGGTGCTGGCCGACGCCCGCCGCGAAGATCGTGCCCTCGGGGGCGGCCTGGCCGATGCGCTCGATGACCTGCTGCGGGGAGAGCGTGCCGTCCTCGGGCAGGTCGTAGCCCAGCGGGTAGGTGTCGCGCCAGCGGTTGAGGTCCTTCCACCAGGCGCTGTAGTCCCCCACATGGCCCTCGGTGTGCTCGGCCTGGACGGCCTGGACCAGGTCGGCGATGACCTCGCGGGCGTCGCCGACGATCGGCACGTCGACCTCGCGGTTCTTGCCGATCTCGGCCGGGTCGATGTCCGCGTGGATGATCTTCGCGAAGGGGGCGAAGCTGTCCAGCTTGCCGGTGACGCGGTCGTCGAAGCGGGTGCCGAGGGCGATCAGCAGGTCGGCCTTCTGCAGCGCGGTGACGGCGGTGACCGCACCGTGCATGCCGGGCATTCCCACGTGCAGCGGATGGCTGTCGGGGAAGGAGCCGAGCGCCATCAGGGTGGTGGTGACGGGCGCTCCGGTGAGCTCGGCCAGGACCTTCAGCTCGGCGGTCGCGCCGGCCTTCATGACACCGCCGCCGACGTACAGCACCGGGCGCTTGGCCTGGGTGATGAGCTTGGCGGCCTCACGGATCTGCTTGGCGTGCGGCTTGGTCACCGGGCGGTAGCCCGGCAGGTCCATCTGCGGCGGCCAGGAGAACGTGGTCTTCGCCTGGAGCGCGTCCTTGGCGATGTCGACCAGGACGGGTCCCGGACGGCCCGTCGAGGCGATGTGGAAGGCCTCGGCGATGGTGTGCGGGATGTCCTCGGCCTTGGTGACCAGGAAGTTGTGCTTGGTGATCGGCATCGTGATGCCGCAGATGTCCGCCTCCTGGAAGGCGTCCGTGCCGATCGAGGCCGCTGCCACCTGGCCGGTGATCGCGACGATCGGGACGGAGTCCATGTGGGCGTCGGCGATCGGGGTGACCAGGTTGGTGGCGCCGGGGCCCGAAGTGGCCATGCACACGCCGACCTTGCCGGTGGCCTGGGCGTAACCGGTGGCCGCGTGGCCCGCGCCCTGCTCGTGGCGGACCAGGATGTGCCGGACCCGGGTGGAGTCCATCATCGGGTCGTACGCCGGGAGGATCGCACCGCCGGGAATGCCGAATACCGTGTCGGCGCCCACCTCTTCGAGGGAACGGATGAGGGACTGCGCACCCGTGACGTGCTCGACGGCGGAGGCGGAGTGCTGTCCGCCGTTACGGGCCCGCGGATGCGGGTGGTGGGCCCCGGTGGCCTGCTCGGTCATCAGCGAATCTCTTCTCGAAGCTGAGGGATTTGCGAGGGTTTGGGAAGTGCCAGTGCAACAAAAAACCCCCCGTGCCGTGAGGCAAGCGAGGGGAGCGCGCCGGTGCGGTCTGCAGAGCTGGTGAGGAGCTCCGCTTCAGCCGACGCGCTTTCCAAGTACGAGAATTCGGGTGCGCATGGCATTGACCCTCCCCCCGGCGCGTAGTGACTGTCAAGTGGGTGGGACGGGCGTCTCAGTATTTGAGCGCACCAGGGAGTGAACGGACGGGCGTGTCCCCAGCAGAACAGGCCTGCCTGCGGCACCGGGCATGCCGGGGACGGGGTAGTCGCCGCGCGACAGCGCGCGCCGCAGCCGGTACTCGTCCAGCGGTCCGGAGAACGCCATCCCCTGCCCGTGTGTACAGCCCATCGCGCGCAGCGCCAGCACCTGTTCGGGGACGTCCACGCCGTCCGCCACCGACTGCAGGCCCAGATCGCAGGCGATCCTCAGCAGACCGCTGGTGATCTTGTGCAGCCTGGCCGACTCCACCACGCCCTCGACCAGACCGCGGTCCAGTTTCAGTACGTCGATGGGCAGTCGGCGCAGTGCGTTGATCGCGGCGTACCCGCTGCCGAATCCGTCCAGGGCGATCCGTACACCCAGCCTGCGCAACGCCATCAGACGGCGCTCCAGGTCCTCGAAGGGGACGCGTGGGTCGCTGTCGGAGATCTCCACGACCAGGGCGCCCGACGGCAGTCCGTACCGGGTCAGCAGCGCCTCGATCGAACCGAGCGGCATGGACTTGTCCAACAATCTGCGCGCGGAGATCCGCACCGCGACAGGCGTCTCGTGCCCCGCCTTGGAGCGCTCGGCGGCCTGCTCCACGGCCTCTTCGAGCAGCCAGCGCCCGAGCTCGGCCGTACGGGCGCCGGCCTCGCTCTCCCCGGTCTCCTGTACGCGCAGGAATTCGGCCGGGGTGAACAGGATGCCCTGGGCGGATCTCCAGCGCGCCTGGGCGGCGACAGCGGTGATCTTCCCGGTGGTGAGGTTGACCACCGGCTGGTGCAGCAGGGCGAACTCCCCGTCGTGCAGGGCCGTTCTCAGCCGGGCGGCCAGCTCCGAGCGGCGCACCACCTCGGCCTGCATCTGCGGGGCGTACAGCTCCACGCGGTCCTTGCCCGCCGCCTTGGCGCGGTACATGGCGAGGTCGGCGTTGCGCATCAGATCGGTCGGCGTGATGCCGGGCTCGGCGAAGGCGACGCCGATGGAGGCCGCGACCCGTACCTCACTGCCCTCGATGCGGTACGGCTGGGAGAGGGTGAGGCGCAGCCGGTCGGCGATCTCATGGACCTGGTACTCACGGGCCGCGTGGTCGCGGCCGCCGTCGCCCAGGATGAGGGCCGCGAACTCGTCACCGCCGAGGCGGGCGGCCGTGTCGGCCACTCTCACCGATTCCTGGAGGCGGCGGGCGGCCTGGATCAGCAGCTCGTCGCCGGCTTGGTGGCCGATGGTGTCGTTCACCGCCTTGAAGCCGTCGAGGTCGATGAAGAGCACTGCCGTGCCGTGGTCGGTGACCCGGCGGCCGCTGAGCGCCTTGCGTACCCGCTGGGTGAACAGGGCGCGGTTGGGCAGATCGGTGAGCGGGTCGTGCTCGGCGTTGTGCTGCAACTGGGCCTGCAGGCGCACCCGTTCGGTGACGTCACGGCTGTTGAAGATCAGACCGCCCTGGTGGCGGTTGACGGTGGACTCCACATTGAGCCAGTCTCCCGTGCCGGAGCGGAAGCGGCACTCGATACGGGTGGTCGGCTCATTCGCGGGGGAAGTGGCCAGAAAGCGCCGCACCTCGTGGACCACGAGCCCCAGGTCCTCCGGATGGATGAGCGAGGCGAGCTCCGAGCCGATGAGGTCGTCGGCCTCCCTGCCGTAGACCCCGGAGGCGGCCGGGGAGACGTACCGCAGGATTCCGGTGGGGGCGGCGATCATGATGACGTCGCTCGAGCCCTGCACCAGGGAGCGGAAGTGGTTCTCCTTCTGCGCCAGTTCATGGGTGAGGGCGATGTTGTCGACGAGCATGATGCCCTGCCGTACGACCAGGGCGAGGACGACGGTGCAGCCCGTGAAGACGACGACCCGGTCCACCCTGCGGCCGTCGACCACGTTGTAGAGGATCCCGAGAGTGCAGACGGCAGCCGCCAGGTACGGGGTGAGGGCGGCCAGCGAACTGGCGATGGGACGGCTGAGATTGCGGATGCCCGGCAGCGCGGGCGCCGGATCCTCACGGAGCGTGTCGCGCGGGGCCGGGCGGGACGCCCGGCGAGCACCCCACGGTGCGTACGCGAGGAGCAGCGAACCGGCGAACCAGCCTGCGTCCAGGAGCTGGCCCGAGCGGTAGTTGTCGCGCAGCAGCGGCGAGGTGAACAGGGCGTCGGACAGGACGGTGAGGGCGAGGGCCGCGATGGCGGTGTTGATGGCCGTGCGGTTGGCGTTCGATCTGCGGAAGTGCAGGGCCAGGACCATCGAGACCAGCACGATGTCCAGGAGCGGGTAGGCGAGCGAGAGCGCGGCATGGGCCACGCTCTCGTGCCTGCCTTCGAGATGCGCGGTGTGCGCGAGGGCCAGGCTCCAGGAGAGCGTCAGCAGCGAGCCGCCGATCAGCCAGGAATCCAGTGCCAGACAGACCCAGCCGGCCCGGGTGACAGGGCGTTTGGCGAGGACGAGCAGTCCGACGATGGCGGGCGGGGCGAAGCAGAGGAAGAAGAGGTCGGCGAGGGAGGGGCTGGGCACCGGTTCGCGCAGGACGACTTCGTACCACCCCCAGACGGCGTTCCCGCCCGCGGCCATCGCGGAGGAGACCGAGAAGAGCAGCCAGGCGGGCCGAAAACGGGTCTCGTGCGTACGTGCGTAGGCGAAGCAGGAGACGGAGGCGAGTGCGGCGGCCGCCGCGAGCCCGAAGTCGCCCATGACCAGGGCCACTTCCGGTGAGCCCCAGCCGAGCGCGGCGCCGGTGGCGTACCCCCCGCACGCCACGGCGAGGAGGAGCTGGGAGAGCAGCCCGGTCGGACCGCCGGATCCGCCGGCGACCGGCGACCGGGAGAGCAGCGCCCCCTGCGCGCTCACCGGTCCGTCCCGGTCGTCGTCTTCTCCGTCGTGGTCCGTGTGGTCCGTGTGGCGCGCGTGGCCTGTGTGGTGGTCCGCGGCGTTGTCTGCGTCGTCTCGGTGCATGAGCCAGGTCTGTGCGTCGGTGCGTGCCAGGATCGTCGTCGGCGGACCTGCCGCGTCGGATGTTTCGTCCATTGGCCGTGCATCGCCCGTCGCCCCCCTCAGTGTCTGTACGCTCCCCCGCACCGCGGATTGCGCGGCGCAGCCCCCGTTCGGGACGATACACCAGTCTCGTCACTCAGGGACATAGTTCCTCTACTCTCCGTCACCACCAAGGGCGTTGCGGGCACCTGGTGCATCCGCGCGCCTGCGGAGAGTGCCTACCCGGTGGTCAGGACGATGTTCTCCAGGGGTTCCGAGGCGGCGAACCGCGTGAGCTGGGCGGCGAGCAGCCGCTTTGCGCGGGGCAGGAACGCCGAAGTGGAGCCGCCGACATGGGGGCTGATGAGGCAGCCGGGTGCATGCCAGAGCGGGTGACCTGCGGGCAACGGCTCAGGATCGGTGACATCCAGGGCGGCAGTGATCCGACCACTCTCCAGTTCGGCGAGGAGCGCCTTGGTGTCGACGACCGGGCCCCGCGAGACGTTCACCAGGAGCGCACCGTCCTTCATACGGGCCAGGAAGTCCGCCCCGGCAAGGCCCTTGGTGTCCTCGGTGAGGGGCGTGGAGAGGATGACGACGTCGGCATCGGGGAGGAGTCCGGGAAGTTCGGCGATCGGATGCACCGGACCGCGCACGGTCTCTCGCGGGGAGCGCGCGACGCGTATCACCCGCGCGCACTCGAAGGGCGCGAGCCGGTCCTCGATGGCCGCGCCGATGGATCCGTAACCGATGATCAGGACGGATTTGTCGGCAAGCGCGGGGTAGAAGCCGGACCGCCACTCCTCCTGCCGCTGCCCCTCCACGAAGCGGGGAAGACCGCGCAGGGAGGCAAGGACCAGGGCGAGGGTGAGTTCGGCGGTCGAGGCCTCGTGGACGCCGCGGGCGTTGCAGAGCCGGATGCCCGGGTGGAGGCCCTGAAGTCCCGGCTGGACATGGTCGGTTCCGGCGGAGAGCGTCTGCACGGCACGGACCGAGGACATCGCGGGGAGCGGGCGCAGCGCGGTGTCCATGCCCTTCATGTACGGGACGACGTAGAAAGCGCAGTCGGCCGGGTCGGCGGGATAGTCGGGGCCGCCGTCCCAGAAGCGGTAGGTGAGGTTCTCGGGGAGTCCGTCGATCTCGTCGGCCGGGATGGGGAGCCACACATCAGCAGTCATGGACAGGAGGTTAGTTTGGTGGCCGGGAACAGGGAGGACGCGGCCAGGTGGAGCGCAGGACGATTGGGGCGGCGGCGCTCGAAGTGGGCGCGATCGGACTCGGCTGCATGCCGATGAGCTGGGCGTACAGCGGATCGGAGCAGAGCGGGAGCCGCTCTCTGCGGGCGGTGCACGCCGCACTCGACGCGGGTTCCTCGCTGCTGGACACGGCCGACATGTACGGGCCCTTCACCAATGAGCTGCTCCTCGGCCGGGTGCTCAGGGAGCGGCGGGCCGATGCCTTCGTCTCCACCAAGTGCGGGCTGCTCGTGGGCGAGCAGCATCTGGTGGCCAACGGGCGGCCCGGGTACATACGGCGGGCGTGCGATGCCTCGCTGCGGCGTCTCGGCACCGATGTGATCGACCTCTACCAGCTGCACCGGGCCGATCCGGAGGTCCCGGTGGAGGAGACCTGGGGTGCGATGGCGGAGCTGGTGGGCGCGGGGAAGGTGCGGGCGCTGGGGCTCTGCGCGGTCGGGGCGCGGGCGGCCCGGCGTTCCGGGGCACGGCTGCACGACCAGACCGTGCGGCAGTTGGAGCGTGTGCAGCAGGTGTTCCCGGTGAGCGCGGTCCAGGCGGAGCTCTCGGTGTGGTCGCCGGAGGCGCTGGACGCACTGCTGCCATGGTGCGAGGCGCGGGGTGTCGGGTTCATGGCCGCGATGCCGCTGGGCAACGGCTTTCTGACGGGGACGCTGACGCCGGGGCAGGGCTTCGAGCCGGACGACGTACGGGCCAGGCATCCGCGGTTCACGGCCGAGATGATGGCGGCCAACCAGCCGGTGGTGGCGGGACTGCGGCGGATCGCGCGGCTCCACGGCGAAGGGACGACTCCGGCGCAGGTGGCGCTGGCCTGGGTGCTGGGGCAGGGGCGGCAGGTGGTGCCGGTGCCGGGGGCCAAGCGGGAGGAGTGGGCGGTGGAGAACGCCGGGGCGGCGGATCTCGTACTGACGGAGGCGGACATGGCGGAGATCGGGGGGCTGCCGCCCGCGCGGGGCTCCTGGGACTGACTTCCTCCGGCTCCTTCCGCCTCCTTCCGGCTTCTTCCGGCTTCTTCCGAAGCCGGATGGGAACCTTCGACAGGGCAGCGGTGTATGACAGGTAGTTGTGCTGTCGTCGAAGGGATCAGGACCGTGCGAACTGTGCAACGTCCAGCCGTGGCAGCTGCGTTGACCGCTGTGGTGCTGCTGCTGTCCGCCGGGTGCTCGTCGTCGGGGAGCGCGAAGGGGACCGCACCGGAATCCGGCAGCCCACCGACGGCCTCCACCGGGCCCGCCGCCGAGTCCTCGGACGGGCCGTCCGCGGAGGCCGCGCCGGCGAAGGGCTCGGTGAAGGTGGTCTCCACCTTGACCACCGGCCTCAAGTCGCCGTGGGGGCTCGCCCCGCTGCCGGAAGGGGATCTGCTGGTCTCCTCGCGCGACGAGGGGACGATCACCCTGGTCGACGGCAAGAGCGGGAAGAAGAGCCTGGTCGGGTCCGTGCCCGGGGTGTCGCCCGGCGGGGAGGGCGGACTGCTCGGGATCGCGCTCTCCCCCACGTACGCCTCGGACCACCTGGTCTACGCGTACTTCACCACCGCGTCCGACAACCGGATCGCGCGGATGCTGTACGACGCGAAGCAGCCGGCCGGCCGTCGTCTCGGCGCCCCGGACACCATCTTCAAGGGCATCCACAAAGGCATGATCCACAACGGCGGGCGGATCGCCTTCGGCCCGGACGGGATGCTCTACGCAGGCGCGGGCGAGACGGGCGACCGCGGGCTGGCCCAGGACAAGAAGGCGCTCGCCGGGAAGATCCTGCGGATGACGCCGGACGGACAGCCCGCCCCGCGCAACCCCGAGGCCGACTCGGTGGTCTACACCTACGGGCACCGCAATGTGCAGGGACTGGCCTGGGACGGACAGAACCGGCTCTGGGCCTCGGAATTCGGCCAGGACACCTGGGACGAACTGAATCTGATCGAGCCGGGGAAGAACTACGGCTGGCCCGTGGTCGAGGGCAGGACGGGCAAGCAGGGGTTCGTCGACCCGGTGGAGCAGTGGGCGACCTCCGAAGCCTCACCGAGCGGTATCGCCATCGTCCGGGGGTCGGTCTGGATGGCAGGGCTGCGCGGTGAGCGGCTCTGGCGGATCCCGCTGAACGGCACAAAGCCGGTGGCCGAGCCGCAGGACTTCCTGAAGGGGAAGTACGGACGGCTGCGCACCGTGGTGGCCGCGGGCGGGGACCGGCTCTGGCTGGTGACCAGCAACACGGACGGGCGGGGCACACCGGCGGCAGGGGACGACCGGATTCTCCAGCTGGAGGTGCGATAGCCGGGGTTACGCTGCTGTTCCTTCCCGGGGGACGCCGCGCCCGAATGCGGCTGCGCCGCGGGCCGGACCCCCGGCCGGACAAGCAGGCCACCGAGCCGATCAGGGTCGGCATCGCGAAGCGAAGTTCAGTGAAACAAGAGGACACCCGACAGGGGGCCGAATGTTCAACATGATCGAGCAGCTGTTCGCGCCGGGGCGCAAGCACACCGACGACGAGCAGAAGCGGCTGGAGCTGTCCCGGGTCGAGCTGGGTGACACCGACCCGGGCCGCGGACCGATAGACCTGACCTCGGGCAAGGTGGTCATCCGACGGCCCGAGTGACCTCCGCCTGTGCGTCCTGCGCCGGGGCCTGCTCGTCGGGGAACAGCCGCAGCCGGTGGGCGAGGGCGGCGGCCTCACCGCGGCCCGTGACGCCCAGCTTCGCCAGGATGTTGGAGACGTGCACACTCGCCGTCTTCGGCGAGATGAACAGCTCCTCGGCGATCTGACGGTTGGAGCGGCCGACCGCGACCAGGCGCAGCACGTCCTGTTCGCGGCTGGTCAGCCCGAAGCCGTCGTCCGGGGCGGAGGCGGCGACGGGTCCCGGTGAGGTGAGCGAGATCCTGGCGCGCTGGGCGAGCAGTTCGGCCTCCTCGCGCAGGGGCCGTGCACCGAGTTGGCCGGCCACGGCGTGAACCAGCCGGATCAGTTCCCCGGCCGCCCCGCGGTCGCCGCCCTCGGCGAGAAGTGCGGCCGCCCAGTGGTGGCGGGCCCGGGCCAGTTCGTACGGGCGCTCCACCTGTTCCAGGGCGGTGACGACCTCGGCCCAGCGCTCGGCGCGGTCGATGCCCTCGGCGCGGTCGGCCTCGGACGCGACGAGGAGGGAGTACGCCGCCCAGACCGGAGCCGGTGCGGCCAGCTTGCGCGCCGTTGTACGGATGTGGGTCAGAGTGGCGGCGCGTCCGGCCTCCGCGGAGGGCAGGCCGCGGGTGTTCGCCTCGGCGGTGGCGGCCGCGAACAGCAGGGGCCAGGCGAAGCGCTGGGTGCCGGGCGCGAATCCGGCCTCCACCGTACGGGCCAGTTCGGCCCTGGCGTCGTCGAGGCGGCCCTGGCCGGCGGCTATCCCCAAGACGATCTGGGACACCGGGATGGAGTGCTGGGGCATCGGGTCGTGAGTGCCGAAGTGTTCGTGCGCGGAGGCCAAGTGGGCGGTGGCCGCGTCCAGTTCACCGCGGGCCAGAGCCAGGGCGGCCAGCAGGAGCGCGACGCCGCCCCGCGGTGCGGTGCTGTGTGCCGCGTCCAGCACACGCTGGGCGCAGCCTCCGAGTTCGTCCCAGCGGCCGAGCGAGAACAGTGATTCGGCCATGTTGCGGCGGGCCCAGGCCTCGTTGTCGCCCAGGCTGTAGGTGCGTGCCAGCTCGACCCCGGCGGCGGCCACCTCGATCGCTTCGCTGGAGCGACCGACGGACTCCAGGTTCGACGCCAGGTTCGTATGGGCGCGGCCCAGTTCTGCGATCAGGCCGAGCTCGCCGATGCGCTTGAGGGTGTCGCGCATGATGGTGAGTCCGCGCTCGATGTCACCCGAGTCGGCCAGGAGTCCGCCGAGCGTGAGCCGGGCGCTCAGTTCGATCTCCTCCGCGTCGACCAGCCGGGCGTACTCCACGGCGCGTTCGGCGGCGGCCAGGCTGTCGGGGCCCGGTTCATGGAGCCAGCCCCAGTTCGCCGAGCTGGCGAGCACCTGTGCGTGGACGGCGGACGGCGAGAGGCCGCGCACCAGTTCCTGCGCGCGGGAGATCTCCGCCCAGCCGTCGCCCCGGCCCAGGTTCTGCATCAGCCGGGAGCGCTGGATCCAGAACCAGGCGGCGCGAAGAGGGTCCCCCGTGCTCGAACGAAGTGGAGAGCTCGGGGGAGGATCCTGCTCATCCTCGATCATCCGCAGCGCCTTCTTGCAGATCTTCAGGGCGCGTTCGCGCTCCCCGCAGAGGCGTGCGGCGACGGTGGCCTCGGCCATCAGGTCGAGATAGCGCAGCACGGCCGTGGAGTCCGGCGCGCAGTCGCAGGCCGGGTAGGCGTCGGCGTAGTCGAGCGGCCGCAGCTCGCGCCGCACCTCGTCGGGGGCGCTGTCCCAGACCTCCATCGCGCGCTCCAGGAGCCGCAGCTGCTCGGAGTAGGCGTGCCGGCGCCGCGCCTCGACGGAGGCGTTGAGTACGGCGGGCAGGGCCTTGGCCGCGTCGTGCGCGTAGTACCAGTAACCGGCAAGACGGGTGGTGCGCTCGTCGGCCCGTACAAGAGAGGGGTCGGCCTCCAGGGCCTCGGCGCACCGCCGGTTGAGACGGGAACGCTCGCCCGGCAGCAGGTCGTCGCTGACGGCCTCGCGGACCAGGGAGTGCCGGAAGCGGTAGCCGTCGCCGTCCGGCGTGGCAAGGAGGATGTTGGCGCCGACGGCGGCCCGCAGCGCCTCGATGAGGTCGTCCTCGGAGAGCCGGGCGACCGCCGCGAGCAGCGGGTACTCGACGGTGGAGCCGCCTTCGGCGACGAAGCGGGCGACGCGCTGGGCGTTCTCGGGCAGCGTCTCGACCCGGACCAGGAGCAGGTCGCGCAGGGAGTCGCTGATGCCCGTGACGCAGCCGTTCTCGCTGCAGACGGCGAGTTCCTCGACGAAGAAGGCGTTGCCGTCGGAGCGGGTGAAAATGTCGTCGACGAGGCGGGCGTCCGGTTCGGCGGCGAGGATTCCGGTCAGCTGGCGGTGGACCTCGGACCGGGTGAAGCGGTCGAGCTCGATGCGCCTGACCGTACGCAGCCGGTCCAGTTCGGCCAGGAGCGGGCGCAGCGGGTGGCGGCGGTGGATGTCATCGGCCCGGTAGGTGGCGACGACGACGATCCGTCCCCGGCGCAGGGTCCGGAAGATGTACGAGAGGAGATGGCGCGTGGATGCGTCCGCCCAGTGCATGTCCTCCAGGACGAGCACCACCGTGCGGTCCGCGGCGGTCCGCTCCAGGAGACGGACGGTCAGTTCGAAGAGGCGCGCGGTGCCGTCCTCGGTGCGGGAGTTGCTGCTCGTCTCGCCCAGTTCGGGCAGCAGCCGGGCCAGTTCGTCCTCCTGCCCCGTGGCGGCAGCGGCCATCTCGTCGGGCAGCCGGCGGCGCAGTGCGCGCAGCGCGGTCGAGAAGGGTGCGTACGGGAGCCCGTCCGCACCGATCTCGACGCAGCCGCCGAGCGCCACGACCGCGTCGCGGCGGCAGGCGCCGGCGATGAACTCCTCGACGAGGCGGGTCTTGCCGACCCCTGCCTCACCGCCGAGGAGCAATGCCTGCGGCTCGCCCGCGGCGGCGCGGGCGAGCGCATCGTTCAGGATGGTCAGCTCGTCGGCACGACCGACGAACACCGGGCTCACGGACGTGTTTTCCACACCGCCGAGCATCGCACAGCCGTCCGGCGATGCGGCACCTGTTTGTACTGCCGGGAGCGGCACGACGTGCATCAGGCGGCCCGGACGAAGCGGGAGCGCAGCGAGCTCACCCGCCCCTCCGTTCCGTCCTTCGCAGACCGCCGCGCGGCGCGACGGGCGTCGCGCCGGGCCCGGCGGATCTCGTTGACGAGGCGCTGGTGGTCGGCCTGGCGGAGGAGTTCGGCGGTGCGCTGCTTCTGGATCTCGTACTCGAACATGATGCGATCCCCTGTACTGAAGGTGTGTTGTCGCTTTCTGCGATGTCTCAACCTTCGTCTCCCAGGGGGTGCTGCCACATCGGGAGAGTGCCGCATCTCCATGGCGAAGGGGCCTTAGGCGGCGTACGCGGAGGGGGTGCGTATGCGCCTAAGGCCCCTTGCCGGGTGCTTAGGAGTGGAGCTCGGTGCCTAGGCGGACGGGAGTCCCGGCGTACCCAGGATGATGTCGGTGTACTTGGCGATGGCGAGCAGCAGCCCGATGACGCCGAGGACGAGACCCGCCCAGGACACGGACTTGATCCACGCGGCCTGCGCCTTGCGGGGAGCACCGAAGGCGGGGGCGGCGAGCACGGCGCCCGCGACGATCAGGGCGAGCAGCGCGAAGAGGCCGCCGATGAGCGCGGTCGCGTGCCAGCCGTCGGTGTACCCCTCCTTGATCTGCGTCGCGACGGGCGACGAGGAGGACATCTTGACCTGTCCGGAGAGCGTCTCCCAGGCACCCGTGACGGTCCCCAGCCAGCTGCCGCTCAGCGAGATGAAGCCGAGCGCGGCGGCCACGACGGCTGCCGCACCGGACTTGACTCCGGTGGAGGCGGCGGCCTCTTCCGCGTCGAGCAGCGCGTCCAGCTCCTCGTCGTCTTCCTCGTCGTCGTCCGCGGTCGCCTCCGCCGCGGCCTCCTCGGCCTCGGCAGCCTGCGCCTTGGCAGCGGTGTCGGTCGTTTCGGTCTTGGTGGTGGCGTTCATGGGCCGCACGCTAGGGGGCTTTTCTGAGAGTCCCCTTAACGTTTCCTGTGAGCTCTCCACTCGGGAGCGAGGACCGACCAGATCTCTTCGTCGTGCCGGACACCCTTGTACGGGTACGCCTCGCGCAGTGTCCCGTCGTGCTTCATGCCGAGCCGCTTGGCGACGTTGATGCTCGCGGTGTTGCCGGAGGCCGCGATCCACTCCACCCGGTGCATCCCGCGCTCGTCGACCGCCCAGTCGATGAGCACGCCGATGGCCGTGGTGATCAGTCCGCGCCCGGTGGCCGCGGGCTCCAGCCAGCAGCCGACCTCGCAGGTGCCCATCGCGGGTTCGAAGATACGGAAGAGGACGCCGCCGACCAGGGTGCCGTCCAGCCAGATGCCGTACAGCCGCCCGCCGTCGGCGGCCTGCTTCTCCGCGTACGACTGGAGGAAGGCCCGCGCCGACTCCAGGTCCTTGTTGACGTCGGCGAATCCGATGTACTGGCCGATGAAGTCCCGGCCCCGGTCGACGTGGGCGAGGAATTCCTCTGCGCGCCACGGCTCCAAGGGCTTGAGCTCAGCGCCGTCGCCCAGCGATATCGCGAACATTCTTCTTCTCCTCCGCCTTCTCCGCCACCGCGGTGTGTCCCTGCTCCGGGATCCTCGCACGGGTGCGGCACTCGGGCGGCTCGATACTGATCCGCGGCAGCCGGCGGTCGAGCCAGCCGGGCAGCCACCAGTTCGCGCCGCCGAGCATGTGCATCAGGGCGGGTACGAGCAGCGTACGAAGGATGAAGGCGTCCAGCGCGACGGCCGCCGCGAGGCCGATCCCGAACATCGCGATCACGCGCTCGCCGCTCAGTACGAAGGCCAGGAAGACCGAGATCATGATCACCGCGGCGGAGTTGATCACCCGGCTGGTCTCGGCGAGGCCGACCCGTACGGCCCGCCGGTTGTCGCCGGTCTCCAGCCACTCCTCGTACATCCGGCTGACCAGGAAGACCTGGTAGTCCATGGAGAGCCCGAAGAGCACGGAGACCATGATCACGGGCAGGAAGGGCTCGATCGGCCCGGCGCTGCCCAGGCCGAGGAGTTCGCTCCCCCAGCCCCACTGGAAGACGGCGACGACGATTCCGAAGGCGGAGGCGACGGCCATCACGTTCATCGCGGCGGCCTTGAGCGGGATGCCCACGGACCGGAAGGCGAGCAGCAGGAGCACGCTCCCCAGGGCGATCACCGAACCCACGAAGAGCGGCAGCTTGCCGACGATCACCCCGGCGAAGTCGTCGTAGCCCGCGGTCACTCCCCCGACATGGACGTCGAGCGAGGTCCCGCTCTCGGCCTTCGGCAGAACGTCGGTCCGCAGCCGTTCCACCAGGTCGCTGGTCTTCTGCGACTGCGGCGACGATTCGGGTACGACGGTGATCAGGGCCGTGTCGCCGCTGCCGTTGTAGGTGATGGAGCTGACGGAGGCGACGTCCTCGGTGGCGCGCAGCTGTCCGGGCAGCTGGTCCATGGCGAGCCGGTCGGCGGCCCCGTCCATCTCGGCGACCAGCGTGAGCGGCCCGTTGACCCCGGGGCCGTACCCCTGGGCGAGCAGGTCGTACGCCTGCCGGGTGGTCGACGACGCCGGGTTGTTGCCCTGGTCCGATGTGCCCAGGTGCAGCCCCAGGGTCGGTACGGCGAGCCCCAGCATCACCACGGCTGCTATCGCACCGAGCAGCTTGGGGTGGCGCTCGACGAAGACCGACCAGCGGGCGGCGAGCCCGGTGGGCACCTCGGGCCGCGGTCCGTGCTCGGTGAGCTGCCGCCGCTCGCGCCGGCTCAATGCGCGCATCCCGACGTACGAGAGGAGGGCGGGCAGCAGTGTCACCGATGCGGCGACGGTCAGCACCACGGTGAGAGAGGCGGCGACGGCCACCCCGTTGAGGAAGCTGAGGCGCAGGATCAGCATCCCGAGGAGGGCGATGCAGACGGTGGCGCCCGCGAAGACGACGGCCCGGCCGGTGGTGGCGACCGCGGTGACCACCGCTTCGCCGACCGGCAGACCGCGCCGCAGCCCCTTGCGGTATCTGGTCACGATGAACAGGGCGTAGTCGATCCCGACCCCGAGGCCGATGAGGGTGCCCAGCATCGGGGCGAAGTCGGCGACGGTCATGACATGACCGAGCAGGGTGATTCCCGCGTAGGCCGTACCGACCGAGACGAGTGCGGTGGCGATCGGCAGCATGCTGGCGGCGAACGACCCGAAGGCCAGGAAGAGCACGACGGCGGCGACGCTCACGCCCACGATCTCGCTGATGTTGGCGCTGGACGCCTCGGTCAGGGCGATCGCGCTGCCGCCCAGCTCGACCTGGAGCCCGTCACCGGCGGCCGCCTTGGCGGTGTCGACGACGGCCTGGGCCTGGGCCGCGGGAATGGCGTCGGACTGCTGGTCGAAGGTGACGGTCGCGTACGCGGTGTGCCCGTCCTCGCTGACCAGCTCGCCGCTCACGGAGGCGACCCCGTCGAGTCCCCGGACGTCCTTGAGGACCTTGTCCATCCGCTGGTCGACGCCGGCGGCCCTGACGGTCCCGCTGTCCGTGTGCCAGACGATGGTGTCGCTGTCGCCGCCCTGGCCGTGGAAGGCCTCGTCGAGCAGTGCGGTCGCCCGCCCCGACTCCGTCCCTGGAACCTCGTAGTCGGTGGAGTACGCGGACCCGGCTATCCCTGCCGCCGCGGCCGTGCCCCCGAGGGCGACGAGCCAGAGCAGGACGGCGAGAAGGCGGTGGCTGATGCACCACCGGGCGATTGCTGCCACGGGCGTACTCCCTGGGTGGTTCGTGGATCTTTATCGGGAATTGCCCGCAAAGAGCGCATGACCTGTGACGGGTCACTCTGACACCCAAAGGTGATCAATTGCCCGTTTCGTGGCACTCGTCACAGCGGTACGCGCTCGGGGCACCCGGCTGTCAGTGGCTGCCCGTAGAGTCGTCCCATGGCTTCCGACGACAACGGGACCGGCACCGCCCGTATCGACACCTGGATCTGGTCCGTACGGCTGACCAAGACCCGCTCCCAGGCCGCCGCCGCCTGCCGGGCCGGTCACGCGCGTCTGAACGGTGAGCGGGTCAAGCCGGCCCACGCCGTTCAGATCGGCGACGAGGTGCGGCTGTTCCATGCGGGCCGGGAGCGGATCGTGGTCGTCTCCAAGGTCGTACGGAAACGGGTCGGCCCCCCGGTCGCCGCCGAGAGCTACGTCGACAACAGCCCGCCGCCCCCTGCACCCGAGATCGCCGTGGAGATCCCGGTGCGGGACCGCGGTACGGGGCGCCCCACCAAGCGCGACCGCCGCGAGATGGAACAGCTGCGCCGGCACTGACCGGCCAGGAAGCGGCGTCCTCGGCGGTCTGCAGGATCGCCAGGATGTCCCTGGCCGCGAAGTCCGGCAGGTCCAGGTTCTCGGCCACCGCCGTGAGGCGCAGCCCTGCCGGGTTCCCTCAGCCGCGCGGCAGGTAACCGCGCAGATAGGCCCGTACGCCCGAAGCGATCAGCTCGTCGACCGTCTTCCGCGGCAGCGGGACCGCGCCGTGGTACGAGCGCGCCGTGACCTCGGTTCCGGTCAGATGGATGAAGTGGAGGGCCGCCCGCTCCGGGTCGTCGGCCTCGATCAGCCCCTCGGCGGCCAGACCGGCGAAACGCTCGGCGAGGACGCGGAACGTCTTGCGCGGCCCCGCCTCCTGCCAGGCCTCCAGGAGCTCCGGGGGCAGATGACCGACCTCGGCGTTCAGCTGGCGCACGAGGGCGAAGTGGTCGGGGAACTTCTCCAGCGGTTCGATCCAGCCGTGCGCGAAGGCCACCAGATCGGACTCCAGGTCGGTGACCTTGCGCAAGTAGCGGTCGATCAGGTCGAGTTGGGCGGCGACGATCTGCTCGGCGCCCTCCGTCACCACGACACGGAAGAGCTCGGACTTCCCCCCGTCGAAGTGGTTGTAGATGGTGCGGGTGGAGACGTCGGCCTCCTTGGCGATGGAGCCGATGCTCGCCCGTGTATAGCCGTCGCGCCCGAAGACCGCGCGGGCGCCGCGCACGATCGCCTCCCGCTTCTCCGCGAGCCCGGCCCGCTTCACCGCTGTTCCCACACCGCACCTCCGATTGATTTACAACGATCGTTGCATTCATTGCCATGCACGTTGTACTTTACTCGACATGACGAAGAACAGCACGTCCTCGGCCCCCCTCCGCGTCGCCGTCCTCACCAGTTCGACCCGCGAAGGCAGGTTCAGCCCCGTGGTCACGGACTGGTTCATGCGCTTCGCCGCCCGGCGCGGCGACCTCGAACTCGACCTGATCGACGTGGCCGCCCACCCCCTCCCCGGCGTCCTGCACTCCTCGGACCCCGGCGCCGCCGCACTGCTCGACGCCGTCAGCCCGCGACTGGAGGCGGCCGATGCGTTCGTCTTCGTGACACCCGAGTACAACCACAGCTTCCCGGCACCCCTGAAGAACGCCATCGACTGGCACTACAGCCAGTGGCAGGCCAAGCCCGTCGGCTTCGTCTCCTACGGCGGCATCAGCGGCGGACTGCGCGCCGTCGAGCAACTGCGCCAGATCTTCGCCGAGTTGCACGCCATGACCGTCCGCGACAGCGTCAGCTTCCACATGGCCTGGGAGCAATTCGGCGAGGACGGCGACCCGGTGAACCCGCAGCTCCCCGAGGGCGCCGGCAAGGGCATGCTCGACCAGCTCACCTGGTGGGGCCACACCCTGCGCACGGGCCGCACCGAGCGCCCCTACGGAGCCTGACCCGACCGCACGCCTTCCAGGGGGAGTTACGGACATGAGCACCACCAGCGCCGCCGCGAGGCAAGCCCCGGCACCCGCCGCCACCCCGAACCGCCACGGCCCTCTCGCCGTCGCAGCCGTCGTCATTCTCGGCTCCTTCATGACCGTGCTCGACATGACCATCGTCAACGTCGCACTGGGCCACCTCTCCACGACCTTCCACGCCCCGCTCTCCACCATCCAGTGGACGGCCACCGGCTACACCCTCGCCCTGGCGACCGTCATTCCCGTCACGGCCTGGGCGATGTCCCGCTTCGGCACCAAGCGGCTCTACCTCACCGCGATCACGCTCTTCGTCCTCGGTTCGGCCCTCACCGGCCTTGCCTGGAGCTCCGGTTCGCTGATCGCCTTCCGCGTCCTGCAGGGGCTCGGCGGCGGAATGATCATGCCGATCGGGATGACGATCGTGCTGCGCGCCGCCGACCCCGCCCGCAAGGGCCGCATGATGGGGCTGCTCGGCATCCCCGTCCTCGTCGGACCGATGGCGGGGCCGGTGCTCGGCGGCTGGTTCGTGGATTCCTTCTCCTGGCGCTGGATCTTCTTCATCAACATCCCTGTGGGCATCGCGGCCCTGGTGCTCGGCACCCGGATCCTGCACGCGGACCGCCCGTCCGGGACGCCCCGCCGGCTGGACCTCCCGGCCCTCCTCATGCTCTCCCCCGGCCTGGCCGCGCTGATCTACGGCCTCTCGGTGGGCGGCGAGCACGCCGACTTCACGACCCCAGGCGTGCTCGTACCGTCCGTGGCCGGTGCGGCGCTGCTGGCAGCGGCGATCGTACGGACACTCAGGTCGGACCGCCCTCTGATCAACCTGGCCCTGCTGCGCAGCCCCTCCTTCGCCCGCGCCGTCACCACCCTGGTGCCGTTCACCGCCGCGTACTTCGGGTCGATGATCCTCATCCCCCTGTACTGGCAGAACGTGCGCGGCCTGACCGCCACCGAGACGGGCCTGCTCGCCATCCCGCAGGCGCTGGTCACCGGCACCACCATGCAGATCGCCAGCCGCCTCACCGACCGGATCGCGCCGCGGCGGATCGCGACACCCGGAGTCCTGATCGCGGTGACGGGCTTCCTGCTGGCCACCCTCCAGTCCGGGGCCCACGCCCCCATCTGGCGGCTGTCAGGATCGCTCACGCTGATGGGCGTCGGTATCGGCATGACCATGATGCCGACCATGACCTCGGCGACCCGCTCCCTCACCGGGGAGGACATCGGCTCGGCGACGACAGCACTGACGATCATCCAGCAGGTCAGCGCCTCGCTCGGCACCGCGCTGATGGCAGTGCTGCTCACCACCACCGGGTCCTTCACCGCGGCCTTCGGCTGGGCGGTGGCCCTGATGGCGCTGGCGCTGCCGTCGGCGCTGCGGCTCTCGGCGAAGAAGCCGTAGCGGAGACGACAACGCGGCCCCGAGGGAACGTTCACCTCGGGGCCGCGTGCTGTGGGGCCGGTCAGGCCGGCAGGTTCCACTGCTGGTTCGTGCCGCCCGCGCAGGTCCAGATCTGGAGCCTGGTGCCGTTGGCCGTGGACTTGTCCGTGACGTCGAGGCACTTGCCCGACACCGGGTTGACCAGGGTGCTGCCCGAGCCCTTCTGCCACTGCTGGGCGGCGGTGCCGTTGCAGTCGTAGAGCTGGGCCTTGGTGCCGTTGGCCGTCCCGGCCGCTGTCAGGTCCAGGCACTTGCCGAGGGCCTGGAGCGAGCCGTCGGCCGCCACCGTCCACTGCTGGGCTCCGGAGCCGTTGCAGTCGTAGAGCTGGACCGCCGCTCCGTTGGCGCTGCTCGCCGAGGCGATGTCGACGCACTTGCCGCCGAGGCCGGTGATCTGGCCGGTGGGCGCGCCGGGGGCCGTGCCACCGCCGCTCATCGTCGTACTGAAGGTGCGGGAGAACTGGTACGCGCTCTGCGGGGTGCCGCTGCAGGTGTCGGAGAGCTGGCCGTTGGTGGCGCAGGCCTTGTCGCGGCCCAGGGACCAGAAGGCCAGTTCCTGGATGCCCTTGGACTTCGCGAAGTTCGCGAGGGTGGTGGCGTTGGCGGTGGAGAAGACCTCCGCCTGGGTGTCGTTGACCCCGATCATCGGGGTGTTGCCCTCCATCGCCCAGAGCTGGGCCGACGTCTTGGTCGTCCATATGGAGCCGAGCTGGGTGTGGAGCGCGGTCGCCGCGTCCGTCGCCGCCTTGCCCATGTCCATGGCGGGCCCGTAATCCATCGTCATGATGTTGACGAGGTTGACGGTGAGGTTGTTGCTCTTGGCGTTGTTGAGCAGGTTGATCGAATTCTGCTCCAGGCCGGTGGGGTTGACCGGGAGCGTGTACTGCACGTCCAGCTTCCGGCCCGCGGTCGCGTACTCCTGCTGGAGCTGGGCGAGCGCCTGGTTGCGGCGGGTGTTGGCCGTGGTGTTGTCGAGCGTGGAACCCTCTATGTCGAGGTCGATCCTGGTGAGGTTGAGCCCGTCGATCACCCGCTTGTACTGCGCCTTGAGCGCCGACACCGAGGTGCAGGCCAGGCCGAGCTCGGTGCCGGACGCGCCGCCGAAGGAGGCGATGACGTCGCCGCCCGCGCTCCGCAGGGAGTTGATGGCGGAGGTCCAGGCGGCGTCGGTGACCGAGGTGTCGCCGTTGAAGGTGGCGTTGCAGCCGCCGCCGTCGATGACGAAGGCGAGCGTGAAGTACTTCAGGCCGGTGGCGGTACGGGCATTGGCCAGCGCGGAGGGCGAGTTCCAGACCTCGGCGTAGGGGGCGGCGTACTGGGCGGGGA
>NZ_JAFLRJ010000382.1 GCF_017315755.1 Streptomyces beijiangensis | reverse complement strand
TTACGGGACAGTCCTTAGATCAGCTTCTCGTGTCTTCGGAAAACTTCACGAGGGAAGAGGAGGAAGAGTGCGTCTCGACATACGGCATGTTCGGGTGATCTTGGCGGTGGTCGACGAAGGGAGCGTTACGCGCGCTGCACGTCGTCTCGGCATTCCGCAACCATCGCTCAGTTCGCAACTGCGCCGCATCGAATCCGAGTTGGGCCTCACGCTCTTCCGGCGGAATAGCAAGGGTGTGGCGCTTACGAAGGATGCGCTTGCCCTGCTCAAGCACCTGAGGGCAGTGGACGCCGGAATGAATGCATTGGAACACGCCAGAACGGTTGCCCCGGACCAGGGCATGCGGCGCCTTTTGGCCGGGGTCGAATCGATCGCACTGTTCGAAATACTAGCGGATCTTCCCGATCTGCCTGGTGCAAGCGTTCAGCTCGCGATAGGGGAACCGAGTGCCCTCCGTTCCTCCTTATTGAACGGTAGCGTCGACTTCACTATCTCATCCGAGCTGGCGACACCCGTCCAGGGATATCCTTCCTCTTTTCGAGTCGCTACGATAAGCGAAGAGGAAGTGGGGGTGATCATTCCTCCAGGGCATCCATTGGAAGAGATTTCTGACTTCCAAATCGGAGACCTGCGAGACGAACAGTGGAGCGCTTACCCGCCGGGCACAAGATGGCATGATGTCTTGATTCAGTGGTGCCAGTCGATCGGCTTTATTCCGCACATCAGGTACTTCGCAACATCAGAGTCAGGGCTGAATGCGCTCATGGCGAGAAGAGACAGTGTTTCGCTGGGGACCCCGATGGTCGCTGCCAGTACAGGCGCGATCTGGCGGAGCCTCAGCCTGCAATCCGCCTGCCGGATGGTTGCCGCCTGGGATCCCTCTCGAGTTCATTCGGCCGTCGCGACCGATGTCGTCGAATATGTTCGCAGCCGCTCCGCCTCCGTAGCCTCCCCCGGGTAGCCGATCGCTATGGCGGTGAGCAGGATGCAGTCGTAGTCCACCCTCAAGCCACCGTCGGGCATACCCGCAACGCACTGCTGTACTGCATCAAGTAGCCGATCACGCTGTTCGGGTGGCAGCGAGAGATGTCCGCTCTCGGTCGACAGCAGCTGTCGCCACTCCTGGGCGGAGTACCTGCGTGACCAGGGGACCGCCTCCTGCCGGATTCCATGAAAGCCCTCGTCACGCAGCTCGGAAGTGAAGAGACCTAAGTCGATCGGCGAGTCCTCCGGCGGACCATCCACCCCTTCTCGCGGGTCCGTATCGCCTTCTGTCGGGCGGTCGGTCGGCTCGCGCACTTCATCGTCGATCGCCGACTCTCGTGCCGCGAAATTCCGGTACACCTCGGCCAGGGCATCGGATACATCTACCGGATGCGTTCCCATGTGCCATACCAGCAGCAGTCTGCCGCCGCGGACCATGCACCTTGCGGTCCTGCGGGCTCGGGACGCAGGGTCAAGCCAGTGCCACGCCTGACCGCAGGCGACTACATCGAACCGGCGGGCACCCGGGTCCCACCGTTCGAACGGTGTCACCTCTACGGGAAGTCCCCCCGTCGTTGCGACGGCGGCCATTCGCGCGTCCGGTTCGACGCCGAGCGTGTCGAAGCCGAGCGAAGACAGGGTGCGGCCGAGTTTGCCTGTACCGCAGCCGATGTCCAGCGCAGTCTGGCCTGTTGCGATGGGGCCGAGGTGCCGCGCGATCCAGTCTGCCGGGTAGTCGGGCCGGATGCGGTCGTAGTCGTCCGCGTTGACGCCGAAGACGCTTCGCCCGTCGATATGCATACAACTCCTCGGTCGGGGGCCGGTCTGTCATGGGGACGGTTCAGTCAGTCAGAAGCGGTCACGGCATGAACAACGGATAACTAGCCAGGGTGACCAGAGTGAATGGCGCCAACCGCAACGGGAGGATTGCCATGAAGGCCAGGTGCAGGCCCATGCCCACGACGATCGCGCCGGATCGTAAAGCAGGTGTGAGAAGACCGACGGGTAGAAGGATCTCCAGTACGACCACTGTTGTGGCGACGGCCCGCCAGCGAGTTCTCACGGCGCCGCCGGCCATGGCGCGGGTCGCGCCCGTCGCGGGATGCCAGTATTCCCAACTTGTCATCTGCGGCCGAACCGCTGCGGCGACGTAGGACTGCTGCACCAGCGAGAGCCCCGTCATGAACTGCGGGGAGCGGAGCTTCTGATAGGCACTGTTCCAATACACGTCCACGGTCAAAAGGACCACAAGAAACTGGCTCCATGAGTTCGCAGTGCTTGTGCCTCCGGAAAGTTCAAAGCCAGTTCCGAGGCGCTGGGCCGGCAATAGACAGCAAAGGCACAGCGTGATGTAGATCGTATTGAAACGGTATTCGTAACAGAGTTCATGGACGAATCCCAGCACTATGACCAGGATCGCGACCCTCGACCCGACGCCGAGGAGCAACAACACGGCTGCCGCCAACCGGGCGAGGATCAGCGGCTTGTGGAACGTGCTGATCATCCAGACCCGTGCGGCGCCGTGCCGCTTCTCCAACTGGTAGCGGCCGAAGGATCCGATGCGGATCCGGTTCCAGTCTCCTAAGGCTTGTCCCGTAAAT
>NZ_JAFLRJ010000381.1 GCF_017315755.1 Streptomyces beijiangensis | reverse complement strand
GCGCGACCTCGGCGCGTTCGGTCAACCTCACCAACTGACGCGTCCCCGCTTCGGTACAGCCCGTACCCGGTCTCGTAGACACTCGTCTTACACAAGTGTCTGCGTGCCGGGTACGCTGCTGTCATGGGACATCGCGAAGATCTGCTCGAAGGCGCCAAGCGCTGCCTGCTGGAGAAGGGCTACGCCCGTACCACCGCGCGCGACATCGTCGCCGCCTCGGGCACCAACCTGGCCTCCATCGGCTACCACTACGGCTCCAAGGAGGCCCTGCTCAACCTCGCCTTCCTGAAGGTGACGGAGGAGTGGGGCGACACGGTCGTCGAGAAGTCGGACGTGGATCCCGCCTCGATGACCGAACCCTGGGAGCGCTTCGAGGCGGTCTGGGGACAGGTCATCGGTTCGTACGAAGCGACACGGTCCTTCTGGAAGCTCCAGCTGGAGGCCGTCTCCCGGCTGGACGAGGATCCCGAGCTGCGCAAGGCGATCGCGGATCCGCAGGTGGAGGGCCGCAAAGGGCTGGCGGAGAACTTCCAGGGCATCGACGCCGGGACCGATCCGGACAAGGCGGGCAAGGCCGGTCTGGTCTACCAGGCGCTGCTTGTGGGCGTGATGGTGCAGTGGCTGGTCGACCCGGAGACGGCGCCTTCCGCGAAGGACCTCGCCGNNCCCTCGTCGAGGTCGAGCTCCGTCAGCTGCTCGATGCGCGACAGCCGGTAGTAGAGCGTCTGGCGGTGGATGCCCAGGGCCGCCGCCGTCCGTCCCGCCTGGCCCGCATGGTCGAGGAACACCTCGGCGGTGTGGGCCAGTTCGCTGTGGACGGGGGTCAGGAGCGTGCGTACGGCCGGGTCCCTGTGCAGCCCCTCGGGGAGTGCGGTGAGCATCCGGTACGGACCGATCGACGCCCACTGCGCCACCGGCCCCTGCCCCGCCCTGGCCGCCGCCGCCCGCGCCGCCGCGACCGCCTC
>NZ_JAFLRJ010000380.1 GCF_017315755.1 Streptomyces beijiangensis | reverse complement strand
TTGTGCGCATGAAAGCGCCCCTGACCTCTACGGCCGGGGGCGCTTTCATGCGCACAAGGAGCTGACCAGCCGTGCAACTCGACCTGTTCGCCGACACCACCGAACCGGCACCAGAAAGCCCACCCGCAGTCCAGGGCCTCAAGCCCGCACCTGCTCAGGCCCCGCGCCCCTCGGTCACAGGCACCCGCCCGGAGACCCGCAAGCCCTACTTCCGTACCTCCCGCTCCAGCCCAGTCGCCTTCGGTGAGGCCATAGCCGACGCCTGGTACAGCGCCCACGGGAGCAGTCGCATGGACATCCCCGTCGGCATCGTCGCCACCCTGGCACTGTGGCCTCACAAGACACCCGGAGCTCAACACGCCCGGACCCTCGCCGACTTCATTGCTTCCTACCCAGCCGAAGACCTGCCGTCCGGATTCGGCGAAGTCGTCGCCCGCCACTGGCTCCAGCGCCCCGACCTGATCGACACCGCGGCACCGATCTTCCGCTGGACCGAGGAGAAGCACGACAAGCCCACGCTGCGCGCTATCAAGGCCGTCACGGACACGGCACTCAAGCACGGGGTGCTCTGGTACACCGGCGACAGTGACCCCGGCGGCCGTGCTGACGTCGACCTCATGTCCTGGACAATCACCAACCTCCGTCACAAGAGCAGCCGTTCAGGCCTGGGCGAGTACCACACGCCCCCGGAGGTCTGCGACCTCATGGCTGCCATGCTCGACGTCAGCGCCATCCCCGAGGGCGGACGGATCGGGGAACCCGCCGGGGGCACCGGCGGCATGTTCCGGGCCGCATCCCAGCAGATGCGGGACCGCGGCATGGACCCGCACCGCTACCGGTGGATGCTCCAGGAGCTCGACGCCATCGCGGCGGCCGGCGCGGCCGTCAACATGCTCGTCTGGGACCTCGGCCCAGGCGCCCTCGTCGCGTGCGGCAACACCCTCTCGGAGGGAGACATGACGAACCGCGCGATCGAACACCAGCGGGCCGTCTTCGAGCACCGGGACCGGCTTGTGGCCGCAGGAGCCATCGCGGCAGCAGTCGCCGAGGTGGGGGCACTCATTCAGCGTGCCAAGCCCACCCGAACATCCGCCTGACCTGCGGAAACATTCTGCCCAGGGGATGAGATTCCTCGAAGATTTTCCGCACCCTTAGCCAATGTGCCTATAGAATAAAGGCGTGAAGTGAGGGAGACGCCCCCACCCGGCAGAGAGGAACGCAGTCATGAACAACAACGCGCCCGTTGAGTCGAAATACGGGGACTGCGACGACTGCAAGGTGCCCCTGGAGGACCACTGCCGGAACTGCGCCACGATCGTCTGCCCCATCTGTGAGGACTGCTGACCTGTTGCCGCCCGCGCCACGGCGCGGGCGGCAACAGGTCGGCATCCAGCCCCAGAAGCTGCCAAGACCGGCCCGAAGCCCCCGGAGGCAACACGATGAATCGCGAAGAACTCCTCAACAGCCGCCGCTGGAAGGTCGCCTACACCTATACCTGCGGCTGTGACCCACAGTGCTATTGGACCAAGGTCCCCGGTCTCGACAGTAATGAGACCTACCTCAACAACGGCGAGGAAGTCATGGGGGCGACAGCCGCCACCACGATCGTCGCCAAGAAGTTCCGGCATGCGGGCGTCACAGACGCCCGCATCTGGCAGGAGTCCGCCGAAGAGCGCGACGCTCGCCTCGCGAGCGACCTCCGTCGTCGGGATGACGAAGGGCGCGGAAGCCACTGGGCCATGGGCGGGGCCAACTGACAACCCCGCGGGGCCGCCCCACTGGGTGGCCCCGCCTGTCGCAGGTGAAGGTGAACTGCTGGCGGGTGGCGCGGGATCCTCCTGCGGAACCCTGACGGCCAGGGAGTGAGATTCCTTGTCGGGAATGCCCACTCCGCCCGAAATGCCTATAGAATAGAACCAAGAAGTGAGGGGGAACGGCCCCCGAATCGACCACCAGGAGGCAGTCCATGGACGGCAAGACCAACGCCGAGAAGATCCAGAACTACATCGCGAGCAGCAAGGATTCACATGCCGCCGCTCGCATGGAGAGCGCCGAAGTGCTCATGAATGGCGGCGCCTTCACGACCGACCTGATGAAGCGCATCGTCCTCGCTGAAGCGGCCTACGTGCAGTGGGTGTCGGTCGAAAAGACCGCGGCCTACTTCCAGGAGCACCACGGTGCCCCCCTGGACCGCGCCTACCAGGCGGCGCTCAGTGAGGCCATCGAGGAAGTCACGGCTGAGCTCCTGATGGACCCCTCGAACTCCACCTGCGCAATGACCCGTGCCCGCGAGAACGTCAGCCGTCGAGCTCAGCGCACCTTCCTCCGCAACGCCCACGACCTCACCAAGGCGGCCAAGGCCGCCGCGTAGACGCCCCCCCTGGGCCGCCTCTCCGGCGGCCCAGGGGGGCGCAGCCCACCATCCCGAGCCCACGACCTCTTGGAGAGAGATCAATGGCCCTCGCACTCAGCACCCTCGACGCCACGAGCCACGCCATCGCCGCCAACCTCGGCCTCCCCTGGAAATCCACCGGAGCCGACCGCGACGGCTCCGCCCTCCTCGCCTACGAGAACGAAGCCGACCCCACCCGCATCCTGCACATCACCCTCCGCCCCGTCTTCGGCGGCCGAACCATCGCCCTCCGCCTCTCTTGCAACGGCGTTCACATCAACGGCACCACCGGCCAGTGGACCGAAGGCCCCTACACCTGGAACACCGGCACCGACCTCCCCAGCGACGACACCGACACCGATCCAGCCGCACTCATCGCCGACGTGATCCGCGACCGGCTCCTCCCCGCCAGCATCCGCAAGCCCCGCCACGTCGGCGATGAGTGCGGC
>NZ_JAFLRJ010000379.1 GCF_017315755.1 Streptomyces beijiangensis | reverse complement strand
GCCCCAGACCGAACCCGCTCAGCCCCCCAACAGCTTCCGCACCCGCTCAGCCCCCACAGCCAGCAACAGCGTAGGCAGCCGCGGCCCCGTGTCCCGCCCGACCAGCAGCTGGTACAGCAGCGCGAAGAACGTCCGCTGCGCGACCTTCATCTCCGGCGTCGGCTTCGCTTCCGGGTCGAACCCGGCCTGCACCTTCGGCACCCCGTACACCAGAGTCGTCAGCCCATCCAGCGACCAGTGCGACTCAAGTCCCTCAAGGAGCAGCCGCAGCGACTCCCGGTCGGTCTCACCCAGCGCGCCCAGCGTCTCCGCATCAGCCACCTCACGCACCACGGTCCGCGACTCCACCGGAACCTGCGTGGTGATCCAGGCCTCCGCCTTGTCGAGCCGCGGCCGCGCCTCGTCCAGCGAGCCCAGCGGATTCGCCGGATCCAGATCGTTCAGGATCCGCAGCGTCTGCCGCTCGTCGCCCGCCGTCACGTCGACAACAGACGCGAGCGTCCGATAAGGCAACGCCCGCACGGTCCGCGGCAGTTCGCCCGCGGCAGTCCGCACCGCACGCGAGTGCGCAGCCGCATCAGCCGGCAGCACACTCCCATCGGCGACCTTGCCCTCAAGCTTGTCCCACTCGTCGTACAGCCGCTGGATCTCCTGGTCGAAGGCGATCTTGAACGACTGATTCGGCCGCCGGCGCGCGTACAGCCACCGCAGCAGCTGCGGCTCCATGATCTTCAGCGCATCGGCCGGCGTGGGCACGCCGCCCTTGCTGGACGACATCTTCGCCATCCCGCTGATGCCGACAAAGGCATACATGGGCCCGATCGGCCGCTCGAAATCGAAGATCCGCACGATCTCCTCCCCCACCTGGAAGGAGGACCCGGGCGACGAGTGGTCGACGCCGCTCGGCTCGAACATCACACCCTCGAAGGCCCAGCGCATCGGCCAGTCGACCTTCCAGACCAGCTTGCCGCGGTTGAACTCGCTCAGCTTCACGGTCTCGGTGAACTCGCACACGTCACACCGGTACGACAGCTCGGTGCTCTCGTCGTCGTACGCCGTGACGGTCGTGAAGTCCTTGTTGCACCCACCGCAGTAGGGCTTGTACGGGAAGTACCCGCCGCCCCCGGTGCTGCCGTCGTCCTCGGCTGCCGCACCCGACCCCTCGGCGGCTTCCAGCTCGGCCTCGTCCACAGCCTTCTGCGACTGCTTCTTCACGACCTTCTTGGTCCGGTACTGGTCCAGGATCGCGTCGATGTCGCCCCGCCGCCGCATCGCGAGCAGGATCTGCTCCCGGTACGTACCCGCCTGGTACTGCTCGGTCTGGCTGATGCCGTCGTACTCGACACCGAGCTCACCGAGCGCCTCGACCATGGCGGCCTTGAAGTGCTCGGCCCAGTTCGGATAAGCGGACCCCACCGGCGCGGGCACCGCGGTGAGCGGCCGCCCGATGTGCTCGGCCCACGACCCATCGACCCCAGGAACACCCGCCGGCACCTTCCGGTACCGGTCGTAGTCGTCCCACGAAATCAGGTGCCGGACCTCGTGCCCCCGGCGCCGCACCTCGTCGGCGACGAGATGCGGGGTCATGACCTCGCGCAGGTTCCCCAGGTGGATGGGCCCTGAGGGCGAGAGCCCGGACGCCACGACGACAGGTTTGCCAGGCGCACGACGCTCCGATTCGGCGATCACATCGTCCGCGAAACGGGAGACCCAGTCGGTCTCGGTGCTGCTCTGACTCTCGGCCACGGTCGGTACGTCCTTCTCTCTATGTACGGAGGTACTCCATCCTCCCAGGTCCCACCGACAGAGCGAAAACGGATAGACGCCCCATGGGATACTGGCGGTGATCCCCTTTGCTTCCTACGGAAACGGCAGCCAGACCCATGCCAGAAACGGCCTCGGTCCATTCCCTCGCTTCCACGCTCCAGCAGCACCTCGCGGACGCGCTGACGGCAGCCCTGCCGGACGCCGGCGTCGCGGACCCGCTGCTGCGCCGAAGCGACCGGGCCGACTTCCAGGCCAACGGCATCCTGGCGCTCGCGAAGAAGACGAAGTCGAACCCGCGCGACCTTGCCGCCCAGGTCACTTCCGCGATCCCCGCCAACGAGCTGATCAAGGACATCGAGGTCTCGGGCCCCGGCTTCCTGAACATCACGCTCACCGACCGGGCGATCACCGAGACCCTGGCCGCCCGTGCCGCAGACGACCGCCTCGGAGTCCCGTACGCGGAGAACCCGGGCACCACGGTCATCGACTACGCGCAGCCGAACGTGGCCAAGGAGATGCACGTAGGCCACCTCCGTTCGGCGGTCATCGGCGACGCGATGGCGAAGATCATGGAGTTCGAGGGCGAGAAGGTGGTCCGCCGCCACCACATCGGCGACTGGGGCACCCAGTTCGGCATGCTCATCCAGTACCTGACCGAGCACCCGACCGAGCTGGACCACAAGAACGCCGACGACGCCGCTGACGTGGACGGCGAGGCGGCCATGTCGTCCCTCAACCGCCTCTACAAGGCCTCGCGCGCCCTCTTCGACTCCGACGAGGAGTTCAAGGCGCGCGCCCGGGACCGCGTGGTGGCCCTCCAGGCGGGCGACCCGGAGACGCTCGCCCTCTGGCAGCGCTTCGTCGACGAGTCGAAGATCTACTTCTACTCGGTCTTCAACAAGCTCGACATGGAGATCGACGACCCGGACATCGTCGGCGAGTCCGGCTACAACGCCATGCTCGAAGAGACCTGCCAGATCCTTGAGGACTCGGGCGTGGCGGTCCGCTCCGAGGGCGCCCTGTGCGTCTTCTTCGACGACGTGAAGGGCCCGGACGGCAACCCGACACCGCTCATCGTCAAGAAGACGAACGGCGGCTACGGCTACGCGGCCACGGACCTCTCCGCGATCCGCGACCGCGTCCAGAACCTCAAGGCGACGACGCTCCTGTACGTCGTGGACGCCCGCCAGTCGCTCCACTTCAAGATGGTCTTCGAGACGGCCCGCCGCGCAGGCTGGCTGAACGAGGACACCAAGGCGGTCCAGCTCGCCTTCGGCACGGTCCTCGGCAAGGACGGCAAGCCGTTCAAGACGCGTGAGGGCGAGACGATCCGCCTGGTCGACCTGCTCGACGAGGCGATCGAGCGCGCCTCCGCAGTGGTCCGGGAGAAGGCCAAGGACCTCACCGAGGCCGAAATCACCGAACGCGGTACGCAGGTCGGCATCGGCGCGGTGAAGTACGCGGACCTCTCCACGTCCGCGAACCGCGACTACAAGTTCGACCTGGACCAGATGGTGTCGCTTACCGGCGACACGAGCGTGTACGTCCAGTACATGCACGCCCGTTCCTGCTCGATCAAGCGCAAGGCCGGCGACCTGAGCCCCCAGCCCCACCCGGAGCTGGAACTGGCCCCGGCGGAGCGCGCGATGGGCCTGCACCTGGACCAGTTCGGCACGGTGCTCGACGAGGTCTCGACCGAGTACGCGCCGCACAAGCTGGCCGCGTACCTCTTCCAGCTGTCGTCGCTCTTCGCGACGTTCTACGACCAGTGCCCGGTCGTGAAGCCGGAGGTCCCCAAGGACGTGGCGGAGAACCGCCTCTTCCTCTCCGACCTCACCGCCCGCACGCTCAGCCAGGGCATGACCCTCCTCGGGATCCGGACGCCTGAACGCCTTTAGGGCCGAGCGCCTCTGAGGACGGCGTACGCCCGCCGGGAGGAGAAGACGAAAAACCTCAGTTCTCCGTCTTCTTCTCCCAGACGTTCGAGGTCCGGTCGTACAGGTACACCGGCTTCCCCTTGATGCCACTGAGCCGGAACGGCTGCCCCTGATCGTCGACGCGGACGATCCCCGACTGCGCGCCGTTGCTCCATTTGACCTCCAGGTACCAGCGCACATCATGCGCATCGGTGTGCACATTGAGGTTGAGCACCTGCGGGTCATTCGCCGAGACCTTGTAGGGGAAGTCCACGGCCGGGATCTTCACGTCCCCCTGAGTGCCCCCGACGGGCTCGGCGAGCGGCTGAGCGGCATCGAGATCCACGTCGAAACTCCTCGGCGTGACGCCGCTCCCGCATCCCTCTCCCATGGAGTACGCGGTCCACCCCAGCGGCACACCACGCGACACGGTCCGCACACGCAGCCCGCTCAACACCACGGACTCCGTACTCTTGCTGGTCGCGGTGAGCTGGAGCCTGATCCCGCCGCCGCTGACCCCGCCGAGCGCGTTCCCCCAACTGTGGCTCTCATCCGGGTCGGACGGCGGCGGAGGCACATTGGCCGGCGGCTGGTCGAGCACGTAGTGCTGACCGCAGGGGTCGCCCCAGTTGTACGAACTGATCCCCACGCTCACCGGCACGCCCGAGCCCACGGTTTTCGCGCCGCCCGAAGCCTTCCCCGCGGGATGCGAGGCCGTGACGGACGGCGATGCGGAAGCGGACACCGAGGCGGAAGCGGAAGGGGAGGCCGACTTCTTGCCCGCGCCGGACGCCTGCGGCGAAGCACTCACGGAGGCCCCGGCCAACGACCCGGCCTGTGAACCGTCCCCGCCGCCACCGTCCCCGTGGCGGGCGGCGACGTAGGCGGTGGGCACACCCAGAGCGACAACAGCCGCGGCGGTCAGAGCGATCCGCAGATTGCGCCGCCCCTTTCGCGGACGGCGATCGACGCCGACGACATCAGGCCCGACATCGATGTCTTCCACCGCGTCGGCCTCGGGAGCGGACTCAGAAGAGGACTCAGGAGCGGACTCCACGTCCCCCGCAGGCCGCCGCCGGGCCTCGTCCGCCAGGATCCACCGCCGGTGCAACTGCACCTGCTCCTCGGCCCCCGCCCCGCAGAGCCGCGCCAGCCGGGCGACGGGAGCGAAGTCGGCAGGAACCGCATCCCCGTTGCAGTACCGGTGAAGCGTGGACGTACTGACATGGAGCTTCCCGGCGAGCGTCCCGTAACTCGCCCCCGACCGCTCCTTGAGCTCCTTCACCAGCGCCGCGAACTCAGCGATCTCTTGCCCTGCCACCCGCACCCATCCCCTTATCCATCCCAGAAACGCGTTCCAGGGGCAAGGAATATCCCCAGGTCAGCCTAGGTGTAAGCGTTCCAGCGTCCCGCATCCCCCGACAGATCTTGCCGCCGGAATCCAAGGCCCCACAAGCTGTGACCACACCGCAAGACACCACCGCAAGACACCACCGGGAAGAGCGATGCGAACCCGCTTCCACCCCACCCTCACGGACACAGTGGCCGTCTGCGTACTGATCGCAGCAACCGTGATCGTCGCCACGCTGCTCCACCGCCACTGACCAACTGCCGTACCCCACACACTCTCACGGGAAGAAGAACCCACCATGCGCATCATCCGCCACACCGCCCTCGCCGCCACCGCTCTTATCGCCTCGGTCGCCCTGACGGCCTGCCAGGGTTCCACCGACGGCTCAGCCAAGGCGACCAACTCCGCACCGGTCGGCACGTCGACCTCCTCTACCTCCTCCACCTCTTCCAACTCGTCGACGTCCTCGGATGCGAAGCCCGACACCGCATCAGCCCCCGACAAGGTCACCCCCGCCGAGAACAACTCCGGCACGACGGCCCCCAAGGCCGCCGGCAACTCCGGCTCGCAGAAGACGGGGGCGTGCACGGCCGGCTCGCTCAAGATGACGGCCTCCTCCATCAGCCGCCCCATCAACCACGTGCTCATCACCGCCACCAACGCCGGCAGCAAGACGTGCGACCTCTACTACGCCCCGGCGATCGCCTTCTCCGACGACGCCCAGTCCCCGATCCAGGTCGACAAGGACACGCAGCCCCAGGCAGTCGTCACCCTCTCCCCGGGTGAGTCGGGTTACGCGATGATCCGCACCTCGGGTGAGCCCAACGGCGACAAGGCGTACTCCACCCAGAAGATCCGCGTGAACTTCCAGAACCGGAACGACAACGGCTCGGTGGGCGGCCCGGCGTACGCCCAGCTCGCCGGCCCGATCTCGGTCGTCGACTCCCAGTCGGCGGTCACGTACTGGCAGTCGGACGTCAGCGCCGTCAGCGCCTGGTAGCCCGCCCGCCCACCGAGCCGTTGTCGTTCCGGTTCTGGAAGTTCACGCGGATCTTCTGGGTGGAGTACGCC
>NZ_JAFLRJ010000038.1 GCF_017315755.1 Streptomyces beijiangensis | reverse complement strand
GCGCTGCGCGGCCCCCGTACGTACGGATGGGCCGTCGGCGGCGTCCTGATGCTCGCGCTGCCCTTCTACGTCGACCGCTTCTGGCTGCAGGCCGGGGTCTTCGCGATGGCCGCCGCCATCGGGGCCATCGGCATCAACCTGCTCACCGGAGCCACGGGACAGCTCTCCATGGGGCACGCCTTCTTCCTCGCCGTCGGCGCGTACGGCTACTGCGTCTTCGCGGGCGAATCCACCGTCGAGAGCGGCCACCGGCTGACCGGCCTTGGGCTGCCCAGCTGGCTCGCGGTCATCCTCGCCGTGGCACTCGCGGGGGTGGCGGGCGGCCTCTTCAGCCCCATCGCGGGACGGCTGCGGGGCGCGTACCTCGGCATCGCCACACTCGCCCTGATCTTCATCGGGCAACATCTGCTCTTCAACGCCAGGGACCTCACCGGCGGCTTCAACGGACGGGCCGTCCCCCCGCTCTCCCTCTTCGGATTCACCTTCGACGACAGCGAGAGAGTGATCGCCGCCGTCCCCTTCCAGTCCTCCGAGAAGCTCTGGTACGCGGCCCTGCTCGCCCTCGTCGCCGGTGCGCTCTTCGCCCGCGGAGTCCTGCGCGGACGCCCGGGGCGGGCCATGAACGCCATCCGCGACCACCGCATCGCAGCCGGTGTGATGGGCGTTCCCGTAGCCCGCTACCGGGCCGCAGTCTTCGTCCTGTCCTCGATGTACGCGGGCCTCGCCGGCGTCCTGCTCGCCCTGATCTTCCAGCGGACCGTGCCCGACTACTTCGGCATGACCCTCTCCCTGGAGTACCTCGCCATGATCGTCATCGGCGGTCTCGGCACGGTCAGGGGAGCGGTACTCGGCGCCGCCTTCGTCTCGCTCCTGCCGCAGCTCCTCACCCGCTACAGCGACTCCCTCCCGCTGGTCTCCACTCCAGGCACCGGCAGCGGGATCGCACCGGGCGAGGCGGCCCGCTATCTGTACGGCGCCGCGATCGTCGCGGTGGTGCTGTTCCTGCCGGGAGGCCTCACCCGTCTCACCATGACCAGGGAGAAGAAACAATGAAACCAAGGCCGAGGATCTGCGCTGCGGTCGTGACCGCGCTCGCCCTCACCATCGGTGCGGCCGGATGCAGCAGCAAGGCCGACAAGAGCGACGGCGCGGAGAAGAGCTCGGGGGGAGTGAAGACCGGCAACGGGGTCACCGCCACCACGATCCCGCTCGGCGTCCTGACCGACCTCACCGGCGTCTACGCCTCGCTGGGCAAAAGCGTGACCCAGGCGCAGCAGCTCTGGGCGAAGCAGACCAACGACGCGGGCGGCATCTGCAACCGCAAGATCGCGCTCACCGTACGCGACCACGGCTACGACCCGCAGAAGGCCGTGGCCGCGTACACGGAGCTGGAACCGAAGGTGCTCGGCTTCGTCCAGTTCATCGGCTCGCCGTTCGTCGCCGCCGTCAAACAGCGCATCGACACCCAGGACAAGGGCCTCGTCCTGCCGCAGGCCTGGTCGGCCTCGCTGCTCGGCAGCCCGTACATCCGGGTTCTCGGGGCGACGTACGACATCGAGACGATCAACGCGGTCGAGTACCTGCTCTCCCAGAAGCGGATCGCCAAGGGCGACAAGATCGGCCATGTGTACTTCGAGGGCGACTACGGCGAGAACGCCCTGGCCGGGTCCAAGTACGCGGCCGAGGAGGCCGGCCTCACCGTCGTCGAGCAGAAGATCAAACCGACCGACAACGACATGTCGGCGCAGGTCGCGGCGCTCAAGCAGGCGGGCGTCAAGGCCATCGTGCTCAGCGCGGGCCCGCGTCAGGCGGCCTCGCTGGTCGGGGTCGCGGCCGCGGTGAAGTTCAACATTCCGATCATCGGCAACAACTCCGCGTTCGCCCCGCAGCTGCTGAAGACCGCGGCGGGCCCGGCCCTGGCCAAGGACTACTACGTCGCGGCCTCCACGCTCCCCATCGGCTCGACCGAGCCGGCCCCGACGAAGCTCGCCAAGGAGTACACGGCGGCGTACCCCAAGGACGGCCTGGACAACGGTGTGGTGGCGGGCTGGTCGGCGGCGACCGTCTACGGCGAGGCGCTGAAGAAGGCCTGTGCCGCCAAGGACCTCACCCGTGCGGGCATCGACAAGGCGCTGCTCACGATCACCTCGTACGACAACGGCTTCGGCATCAAGCACGACCTCTCGGACCCCAAGGCCCCGTCGACCCGCGAGTCCGTGATCATGAAGCCCGACCTCACGGTCCCCGGTGGGCTCAAGGTCGTCCAGGCGGCTTCGGCAGCCAAGGCGGCCGAGGACTTCACCCCTGGATCCTGACCGGCCCTGACCGGCCCTGACCGGCCCTGACCGGCCCTGACCGGCCCTGACCGGCCCTGACCGGTTCTGACACGCCGGTCCCGACATGACGAAGGGCCCCGGGTGCGAGATCCGCACCGGGGGCCCTACGTTCCGTTCTGTTCCGTACGACCGCTACGGCAGCTGCGCCGTCCGCGCCTCGCGCCGGTTCCCGCGGAAGGTGTTCACGCGCCGCGCCGTGGCGAAGAGCGGGATCACCGCGCCGAGGACGACCTGGAGCGCACAGCCGGTCTGCAGCAGCAGGTAGCCGCCAGGAGCGTCGAACGCCCAGGCTGCGAGCAGCCCCATCGCGCCCACGATCCAGCTGAGCATCGCGACCGCGAGGATGCCCCGCGGCTTCGGGTACTCGACGCGGCTCACCATCAGCCAGGCGACGCCCAGCACGGCCAGCAGCGTCGGGATGAAGGGGAGCTCCAGGAGCACGATGGAGACCACCGTGAGCGCCCCGAAGGGGCTCGGCATGCCCTGGAACATGCCGTCCTTGAGCGTCACGCACGAGAAGCGCGCGAGTCTCAGGACGACCGCCAACAGGACGACCACCGCCGCGACCGCCGCGACCCGCTGATGGGCGTCGTCCGCGACCATTCCGTACACGAGCACGAAATAGGCCGGGGCGAGCCCGAAGCTGATCAGGTCGGAGAGGTTGTCCAGCTCCGCGCCCATCGGCGAGGACCGCAGCTTGCGCGCCACGAGTCCGTCGCAGAGGTCGAAGATCGCTGCCATCAGCATCAGGATCACGGCCGTCGCGGCGGAGTGCCGCGCCATGCCCGATTCCGAGCTGCCCTGCAGATGCGGGATGAGGATTCCGGTCGTGGTGAAGTACACGGCCATGAATCCGCATGTGGCGTTGCCGAGCGTGAGCGTGTCCGCTATCGACAGCCGCATGGAGAGCGGCATGTCCTCTGTGCCATCGAGGTCCCCCTCGATCTCACCCTCCGGGACCCAGCCCGCCTGAGTGTCAGGATCAATCACGGTCAATGCGAGTCACCCCCGCGGTGGTGGTCTGGCCGACCTCGACCGCGACCTCGACACCTTCCGGCAGGTAGATGTCGACCCGGGAGCCGAAGCGGATCAGGCCGATCCGCTCGCCCTGCTCGACCTTCGTGCCCTGCGGGACGTAAGGGACGATGCGTCGCGCGACGGCGCCGGCGATCTGGATCATCTCGATGTCACCGAGCTCGGTGTCGAAGTGCCAGACAACGCGCTCGTTGTTCTCGCTCTCCTTGTTGAACGCCGGTACGAAACCGCCGGGGATGTGCTCCACGGACGTCACCGTGCCCGCGAGGGGCGCGCGGTTGACATGGACGTTCAACGGGCTCATGAAGATCGCGACGCGGGTACGTCCGTCCTTCCACGGCATGATGCTCTGCACCACACCGTCGGCAGGCGAGATGACCCGGCCCTGGGTGATCTCGCGCTCGGGGTCGCGGAAGAACCACAGCATGCCGGCCGCCAGAGCGGTGGTGGGCACGGCGACGGCAGCCCAGCGACCGGACCGGCGGGCCCGGACCAGGCTGAACGCCGCAGTGGCGACGGTCGGCAGAAGCCACGGCGATGCTCCGCGAGCAAGGCGGCCCTTGAGGGCGCCGTCGCGTGGTGCAGAGGTTTGGCTGTGGGGCATGGATGACCTTCGTAGCGGATGATGCCGCGCTGCAATGGGGGACGGCGGCTTTCGGGCGATGTTATCGGTTGCGGGCCACAACTGGGCAAGCCAGGAAGCCCATTCGGCGGCCGGAAGACGATGACTGGGTGTGATCTTCTTCGCGCATGAATCGCCTCAAACCCGACAATTAGCCCTGGAATCGGTACTCTTCGAGGAGTCGCCGCCCGATGATCATTTTCTGGATCTCGGCGGTACCTTCACCGATGAGAAGCATCGGGGCCTCTCGGTAGAGGCGCTCGATCTCGTACTCCTTGGAGAATCCGTAGCCGCCATGGATACGGAAGGCATCCTCCACGACTTCTTTGCAGTACTCGGCGGCGAGGTACTTCGCCATCCCTGCTTCGAGGTCGTTTCGTTCCCCGGAGTCCTTTTTGCGTGCTGCATTCACCATCATCGCATGAGCGGCTTCGACCTTGGTAGCCATCTCGGCCAGTTTGAACTGGATTGCCTGGTGCTGGGCGATCGGCTTTCCGAAGGTATGCCGTTGCTGTGCGTAACTGATGCCCAGCTCGAATGCACGGTGTGCGACGCCACAGCCACGCGCTGCGACATTGACGCGGCCCACCTCGACGCCGTCCATCATCTGGTAAAAGCCGCGGCCCGTAACGCCACCAAGTACGCGATTGGCCGGAATTCGCAGCCCGTCCATGATCAGCTCAGTGGTGTCGACACCCTTGTAACCCATCTTGTCGATCTTGCCGGGGATGGTCAGCCCGGGACGGACCTCACCGAAGCCGGGCTCCTTCTCGACAAGGAAGGTCGTCATCGACTTGTGGCGCGCCGTGCCCTCAGGGTGTCCTTCGTCACTCCGGCACAGAACGGCCACCAAAGTCGAGGATCCGCCGTTCGTCAGCCACATCTTCTGGCCATTCAGGACGTAGTCGTCCCCGTCTTTAACTCCCTTTGACGTGATGGCCGACACGTCGGAACCGAGCCCCGGTTCGGACATCGAGAACGCGCCACGCACCTCGCCGGCCGCCATCCGCGGCAGGAAGGTGTCTTTCTGCTCCTGTGTGCCGTGCTGCTTGAGCATGTACGCCACGATGAAGTGGGTGTTGATGATTCCCGAGACGCTCATCCAGCCGCGGGCGATCTCCTCCACGCAGAGCGCGTACGTGAGAAGGGACTCACCAAGGCCCCCGTACTCCTCGGGAATCATCAGCCCGAACAGGCCCAGTTCCTTGAGGCCCTCGACGATCTGCGTCGGGTACTCGTCGCGGTGTTCCAGCTCGGTGGCGACAGGGATGATCTCCTTGTCGACGAAATCGCGGACCGTGGCCAGGATTTCCTGCTGGATGTCGGTCAGACCGGGGGTCTGGGCGAGACGCGCCATGACTACTTCTCCCTGGACTCGGCGTAGTTAGTTGGAGGGCGTGGGGCGACCGGGCTGTTCGCCGCCGCGCTCCTTGATGTACGTCTCGGTGGGGACCATCACCTTGCGGCGGAACACGCAGACGACGGTGCCGTCCTGCTTGTAGCCCTTGGTCTCCACGTGGACGATCCCGCGGTCGCTCTTGGACTTCGACGGGGTCTTGTCGAGGACCGTCGTCTCGCCGTAGAGGGTGTCGCCGTGGAAGGTCGGCGCGATGTGCTTCAGCGACTCGACCTCCAGGTTGGCGATCGCCTTGCCGGAGACATCCGGCACGGACATGCCGAGGAGGAGTGAGTAGATGTAGTTCCCGACGACGACATTCTTCCCGAAATCGGTCGTATTCTCCGCATAGTTGCTGTCCATGTGGAGCGGGTGGTGGTTCATCGTCAGAAGGCAGAAGAGGTGGTCGTCGTACTCGGTGACCGTCTTTCCCGGCCAGTGCTTGTAGACGTCCCCGACGGTGAACTCTTCGTAGGTGCGGCCGAACTGCATGGTGGTTACGCCTCCGGGGCCGTGAACTTGGTCGTGCGCTGCATGCCCGCTGCCCGGCCCTTGCCGGAGATGACCAGCGCCATCTTGCGGCTGGCCTCGTCGATCATCTCGTCGCCGAGCATCGCCGAGCCCTTCTTGCCGCCCGCCTCGGACGTGCACCACTCGTAGGCGTCGAGGATCATCTCGGCGTGGTCGAAGTCGTCCTGGGAGGGGGAGAAGATCTCGTTGGAGGCCTCGACCTGGCCGGGGTGCAGGACCCACTTGCCGTCGAAGCCCAGGGCTGCGGCGCGCTTGGCGACCTCGCGGTAGCCGTCCACATTGCGGATCTGGAGGTACGGTCCGTCGATCGCCTGGAGGTCGTTGGCGCGGGCCGCCATGAGGATCTTCATCAGGATGTAGTGGTAGGCGTCCGCGCCGTAGCCGGGAGGCTGTTCGCCGACGACGAGGGTCTTCATATTGATGGAGGCCATGAAGTCGGCCGGCCCGAAGATGATGGCCTCGGTACGCGGGGAGGCCTCCGCGATGGCGTTGACGTTGTTGAGGCCGCGCGCGTTCTCGATCTGCGCCTCGATGCCGATCTTCCCGACCTCGAAGCCCATCGTCTTCTCGATCTGGGTGAGCAGGAGATCGAGCGCGACGACCTGCTGGGCGTCCTGGACCTTGGGGAGCATGATGCAGTCGAGGTTCTGCCCGGCGCCCTCGACGACGGTCACCACGTCGCGGTAGGTCCACTCGGTCGTCCAGTCGTTCACGCGCACGACACGGGTCTTGCCCGTCCAGTCGCCCTCGTTGAGGAACTTCACGATGGTGTGGCGCGCCTCGGGCTTGGCCAGCGGGGCGCAGGCGTCCTCCAGGTCGAGGAAGACCTGGTCGGCGGGGAGGCCCTGGGCCTTCTCGAGGAAGCGCGGGTTGGAACCCGGTACCGCGAGACAGGAGCGACGGGGGCGGAGACGGTTGACACTCATGCGGGGACCTCCAGAGGGTCGAGCTTGTTCGCTGTCCGGATCTCGTCGACGATACGGCCGATGATCTCGGTGATGCCGAAGTCCTTGGGAGTGAAGACGGCGGCGACTCCCGCCCGCTTCAGGTCCTCGGCGTCGCTGTTGGGGATGATGCCGCCGACGATCACGGGGATGTCGGCCGCGCCTGCCTCGCGCAGGCGCTCCAGCACGTCCGGCACGAGTGCGGAGTGCGAGCCGGAGAGGATCGACAGACCCACGCAGTGCACGTCCTCGGCGAGAGCGGCGGAGACGATCTGTTCGGGCGTCAGCCTGATGCCCTGGTAGACCACCTCGAAGCCCGCGTCACGCGCGCGCACCGCGATCTGCTCGGCGCCGTTGGAGTGCCCGTCCAGGCCGGGCTTGCCGACCAGGAGGCGCAGCCGGCCGCTGCCCAGGTCCTCCGCGGTCCTGGCGACCTTGGCGCGTACGGCCGCGAGCGGGGTGCCCTCCTCGACCGGGATCGCGACCGGGGCCGAACTCACTCCTGTCGGGGCGCGGAACTCGCCGAAGACCTCGCGCAGGGCGCCCGCCCATTCGCCGGTGGTGACACCCGCGCGGGCGCACTCCAGGGTGGCCTCCATCAGGTTCGCCGTGCCGGCCGCCGCCTCCTTCAGTTTCTCCAGCGCCTTGCAGGGGCGCGGGTGGTTGAAGGGCGGCTGGTAGCGGGTGTCGCGCCAGGTGGAGAGGGCCGAGACCACACGGGACTCGACCGCGGGGTCCACCGTCATGATCGAGCCGTCGAGGTCCGCGGTGAGCGGGCTGGGCTCGGTGGCCTGATGGATGTTGACGCCGACGATCTTGTCCTCGCCGCCCTCGATACGCGCCCTGCGCTCGGCGTGCGAGGCCACGAGGTTCGACTTGAGATAGCCCGATTCGACGGCCGCCATCGCGCCGCCCATCTGCTGGATGCGGTCGATCTCGGCGAGGGACTCCTCGACCAGCTCCTCGACCTTGGTCTCGATGACGTGCGACCCGGCGAAAATGTCCTCGTACTCCAGCAGATCGCTCTCCAGGGCGAGCACCTGCTGGATACGGAGCGACCACTGCTGGTCCCAGGGGCGGGGGAGCCCCAGCGCCTCGTTCCAGGCGGGGAGTTGCACGGCGCGGGCGCGGGCGTCCTTGGAGAGGGTGACGGCCAGCATCTCCAGGACGATGCGCTGGACGTTGTTCTCCGGCTGGGCCTCGGTCAGGCCCAGGGAGTTGACCTGCACGCCGTAGCGGAAGCGGCGCTGCTTGGCGTCGGTGATGCCGTACCGCTCACGCGTGATGCTGTCCCAGATGCGCGAGAAGGCGCGCATCTTGCACATCTCCTCGATGAAGCGGACGCCCGCGTTCACGAAGAAGGAGATACGGGCGACCACGTCCCCCTTGCGGTCGTCGGCGATCTGGCCGGACGCGAACACCGCGTCCAGGACGGCGATCGCGGTGGACATCGCGTACGCGATCTCCTGGACCGGCGTGGCCCCCGCCTCCTGGAGGTGATAGCTGCAGATGTTGATCGGGTTCCACTTGGGGATGTGGTTCACCGTGTACGTGATCATGTCGGTGGTCAGCCGCAGCGAAGGACCCGGCGGGAAGACGTGCGTCCCGCGCGACAGGTACTCCTTGACGATGTCGTTCTGCGTCGTCCCCTGGAGCTGGTTGATGTCCGCGCCCTGCTCCTCGGCGACCACCTGGTAGAGCGCGAGCATCCACATCGCCGTGGCGTTGATGGTCATCGAGGTGTTCATCTGCTCCAGGGGGATGTCCTGGAACAGACGGCGCATGTCGCCGACATGGGAGACCGGGACGCCGACCCGGCCGACCTCGCCGCGGGCGAGGATGTGGTCCGGGTCGTAACCGGTCTGCGTGGGCAGGTCGAAGGCGACGGAGAGACCGGTCTGGCCCTTGGCGAGGTTGTTGCGGTAGAGCTCGTTGGACGCCTCGGCCGTGGAGTGGCCCGCGTACGTCCGCATGAGCCAGGGGCGGTCCTTCGGACGAGCCGCCATCAGATGTTCCTGAAGCGGTTGATGGCGTCGATGTGCTGGGCGCGCATCTCCTCGTTGCGGACTCCGAGGCCCTCGCTCGGGGCGAGCGCCAGCACGCCGACCTTGCCCTGGTGGAGGTTGCGGTGGACGTCGAACGCGGCCTGCCCGGTCTCTTCGAGGGAGTACACCTTGGAGAGCGTCGGGTGGATCTTGCCCTTGGCGACCAGCCGGTTGGCCTCCCACGCCTCGCGGTAGTTGGCGAAGTGCGAGCCCACGATCTTCTTGAGCGACATCCACAGGTAGCGGTTGTCGTACTCGTGGTTGAAGCCGGAGGTGGAGGCGCAGGTGACGATGGTGCCGCCCTTGCGGGTGACGTAGACCGAGGCGCCGAAGGTCTCGCGGCCCGGGTGCTCGAAGACGATGTCCACGTCCTCGCCGCCGGTCAGTTCGCGGATGCGCTTGCCGAAGCGCTTCCACTCCTTCGGGTCCTGGTTGTGCTCGTCCTTCCAGAACTTGTAGCCCTCGGCGTTGCGGTCGATGATCGCCTCGGCGCCCATCGCACGGCAGATGTCGGCCTTCTGGTCGCTGGAGACGACACAGATGGGGTTGGCGCCGCCGGCCAGCGCGAACTGGGTGGCGTAACTGCCGAGTCCGCCGCTCGCACCCCAGATCAGGACGTTGTCGCCCTGCTTCATCCCGGCGCCGTTGCGCGAGACCAGCTGCCGGTACGCGGTGGAGTTGACCAGTCCGGGCGCCGCGGCCTCCTCCCAGCTGAGGTGACCGGGCTTGGGCATCAGCTGGTTGGACTTGACGAGCGCGATCTCGGCGAGGCCGCCGAAGTTGGTCTCGAAGCCCCAGATGCGCTGCTCGGGGTCGAGCATCGTGTCGTTGTGGCCGTCGGAGGACTCCAGCTCGACCGAGAGGCAGTGCGCGACGACCTCGTCGCCCGGGTGCCAGGCGTTGACGCCGGGTCCGGTGCGCAGCACGACGCCCGCCAGGTCGGAGCCGATGACGTGGTACGGCAGGTCGTGGCGCTTGGAGAGCTCGCTGAGCCTGCCGTACCGCTCCAGGAATCCGAAGGTCGACACCGGCTCGAAGATCGAGGTCCAGACGGAGTTGTAGTTCACGGAGCTGGCCATGACCGCCACCAGCGCCTCGCCGGGACCGAGCTCGGGCACCGGCACGTCGTCCAGGTGGAGCGACTTGCGCGGGTCCTTCTCCCGGGACTCCTGACCCGCGAACATCTCCGCTTCGTCCTTGTGCACGGTGATCGCACGGTAGGACTCGGGGAGGGGCAGGGCGGCGAAGTCCGCGGACTTGCTGTCGGGGGACTGGATCGCGTCCAGGATTTCCTTCACGGTGATGCCTCCGGCGAATGGGGCCTCCCCTGCTCGAGCGGAGCCGAGAGCTTGGGGATGCGTCCGAGGGGAACGCGTCTGAGGGTTGCGTCGGGAATGCTGCTGTGGAGGTGTGCCGTCGGTTCGGCGGAGGTGGTGGTGCTGTGGCAGCGCTGGGTGTGGCGCGGGAGGTTGCCTGTGACGCAGGCGTCCGGGCGCGCAATCACGTGGATTACGGGGACAGCCGGCGTACGAATTGTCTCTGCACGCCGGCCGCCCGGACAACTTCAACTTATGACACCCCGTGCCAGGTGGCAAGACACTGAGTGCCAGAAGTTGCGCTCAGGTGAAATCTTTACGTAACAAGTGAGCGATGATCGATCATTCGTGGGCGCAAAAAGAACGACCGCCCCGGAAAGGGACGGCCGTCGCAGTGGTGTCGCGCGAGGTCAGCGCTTCTTCAGCGCCTGCTCGATGGTCCGCATGACCTCGCTGAGCGGTGCGTCGGTGTGCGCCACCGCCACCAGCACCTCCCCGTTGGTGTGCGCGGTGACAGCGGCGGGTCCTGGCGTCTCCGCCGTACGCCCCGCGCCGATGCCCGTGCCGAAGGTGTCCCTGACGATCGCGAACGCGTGGTCGAGCTGGGTCTCCACGTCGCCCTTGCCGTCGGCCCGCAGCCAGCGGCGCAGTACGTGGTTGTGCGCGGTGACGACCGCGGATGCGGCGACCTCCGCGAGCAACGGGTCGTCGTTGCCGTCGTGGTGGGCGTGCTCGTCGAAGTGGCCGAGGAGATAGCGGGTGAAAAGCCGCTCGTAGCGGGCCACCGAGGCGATCTCGGCCTCGCGCAGGGTGGGGACCTCGCGGGTGAGTTTGTAGCGGGCGACGGAGACCTCGGGCGAGGCCGCGTACATCCGCATGACTTCCTTGATGCCGCGGCACACGGTGTCCAGCGGGTGCTCGTGCGGCGGGGCGGCGTTCAGGACCGCCTCGGCCCGCACCAGCGTGTCGTCGTGGTCGGGGAAGATCGCCTCTTCCTTGGAGCGGAAGTGGCGGAAGAAGGTCCGGCGTGCGACCCCGGCCTGCGCCGCGATCTCGTCGACCGTCGTCGCCTCGTACCCCTTGGCGGAGAAAAGCTCCATCGCCGCCGTCGCCAGTTCCCTGCGCATCTTCAGGCGCTGGGCGGCCGCGCGGGTGCCTGCGGCACTTTCCGGTACATCGGACGTCGCGGTGGCACGGGCTGACCTGGCAGGCGTGGGCATGGTCCGAACGTACTGCATATGCGCAGGAAGGTGCGCCTGTGGGGGAGGGCTGCTCTCGGGTTCGAGCAGCCCTCCCCACCCGGCGCCCTGGTCAGCGGCGGGCATACTCGCGGAAGCCACGGCCCGTCTTGCGGCCGAGGCAGCCCGCGGCCACCAGGTGCTCCAGGAGCGGTGCGGGGGCCAGTCCCGGGTCGCGGAACTCGCGGTGCAGGACCCGCTCGATGGCGAGCGAGACGTCGAGGCCGACGACGTCCAGGAGCTCGAAGGGGCCCATCGGATAACCGCCGCCGAGCTTCATCGCGGCGTCGATGTCGTCGAGGGTCGCGTAGTGCTCCTCGACCATCTTGATCGCGTTGTTGAGGTACGGGAAGAGCAGCGCGTTCACGATGAACCCGGCCCGGTCGCCGCAGTCCACCGGGTGCTTGCGGATCTTCGTGCAGACCTCGCGGACCGTGGCGTGGACGTCGTCGGAGGTGAGGACGGTACGGACCACCTCGACCAGCTTCATCGCCGGCGCCGGGTTGAAGAAGTGCATCCCGATGACGTCCTCGGGGCGCGAGGTGGCGCGGGCGCAGGCGACGACGGGGAGCGACGAGGTGGTGGTGGCGAGCACCGCGCCCGGCTTGCAGACCTTGTCGAGCGTGGCGAAGAGCTGCTGCTTCACCTCCAGGTCCTCGGCGACCGCCTCGACCGCCAGGTCGACCTCGGCGAAGGCGTCGAGCGAGTCCGCCGGGGTGATGTGCGCCAGTGCCTCGTCCTTCGCCTCCGCCGTCATCCTGCCCTTGTCGACAGAGCGCGAAAGTGACTTGGCGACACGGGACTTGGCGGTCTCGGCCTTCTCCTGGGAGCGGGCCGCGAGCACGACGTCGTACCCCGCCTTGGCGAAGACCTCGGCGATCCCCGAGGCCATCGTCCCTGAGCCCGCGACACCGACGGAGCGGATCTCCCGGCCGGTCGCGGACCCGGCGGAGTCGCGGGGGGTGAGGGCGTCGCTGACGACCGTCGCGCTGCCGGGACCCTCGTACGAGTAGAAGCCGCGGCCCGACTTGCGTCCGGACAGGCCCGCGTCGCTGAGCTGCTTGAGGATCGAGGCGGGGGCGTGCAGCCGGTCCTGGGAGGCGGAGTACATCGCTTCGAGGACCGTGCGGGCGGTGTCGATGCCGATCAGGTCCAGGAGGGCGAGCGGCCCCATGGGCAGTCCGCAGCCCAGGCGCATCGAGGCGTCGATGTCCTCGCGGGACGCGTACTTGGCCTCGTACATCGCGGCGGCCTGGTTGAGGTAGCCGAAGAGCAGCCCGTCGGCGACGAAACCGGGGCGGTCGCCGACCGCGACGGGCTCCTTGCCGAGCTCCCGGGCGAGTGCGGTGACGGTCGCGACGGCGGGCGGCGCGGTCAGCACGGAGGAGACGACCTCGACCAGCTTCATGGCCGGTGCGGGGTTGAAGAAGTGCAGGCCCAGGACGCGCTCCGGGTGGGAGGACTCGGCGGCCAGACGTGTCACCGAGAGGGCGTTGGTGCCGGTCGCCAGGATCGCGGTCGGCGAGACGATCGTGTCCAGCGCCCGGAAGAGCTGCTGCTTGATCTCGTACGACTCGGGGACGACCTCGATGACGAGTTCGGCCTCGGCCGCCGCCTGCAGGTCGGAGAAGGTGCGGAACCGGGCGAGGACGGTACGGCGCTCCTCCTCGGTGATCCGCTCGCGCTGCACGGCGCGGGCGGTGGAGGCCTCGAGCGAGGCCACGGCCCGGCGGGCCGCCGCGTCGCTGATGTCGATACCGATGACCTCGCGGCCGGCGCGGGCCAGGACTTCGGCGATACCGGTGCCCATGGTGCCGAGGCCGACCACGGCGATGGTACGGAGAGGGGTGTCCATCAGGGGACTCCAGGGATGAGTGACGACTGAGAGGAGTGTCGTGAAAAGGAGCCGACGGGCCCTGTCCCGGGGCCACGCGTCGTACCTGTGCATACAGAAATGCTGAACCGACGGACACTCGAAGCGGCTGCGTCACCAGGCCGCCCTGAGGAACTGCTCTTACTGCTTCTACTGCTCTTGTCTTGCTGCTCTTGCGGGGTGTGACCCGCTCACATGAGGTTAACCCGCGGGTAACGAGCGCGCCAGCCCTGGGCGGATGTGATCTGGATCGCCATTAATGTTCGGTGCATGGACGCCATGGAAGAGGAGTTGAGGTCGCTCGCGGAGCGGTTGCGGGACGAGTCGGGCGGCTCGGGGGAGTGTGAGCGGCTGCTGGCGAGCGAGGACCACGAAGAGCTGGCGGGGGTGCTGACCGAGGCGGGGCAGCCGCTCTGGGCGCGGGAAGCCGCCGCCTTCCGGCTGGGCTGTTCGGGTGACCGGCGGGCTTTCGAGGCGCTGGTCCTGCTGCTGAACCACCGCGATCCTGAGCGCTGCGTCTCGGCCTCGTACGCGCTGGCACGACTCCGCGACCCCCGGACCGCTCGGGCGGCGGCCGCGCTGGCCTCAAATGAGCTGCGTACCGCCTATGCGCTGCAACCGGTGCGGCTGCTGGCCGAGTTGCGGGCGCCGGAGTCCGTGCCGGTGCTGATCGCCACGCTGGAGCGGCTGCTCGCCCCGGACGGTCCCTACTGGCGGGTGGCGCTGGCCTGTGTGGAGGGGCTGGGGCAGCTGGGCGACGTGCGGGCTCGGTCCGTACTGGAAAGCGCCCTGGATCAACCGAAGTTGGGCGCTGCCGCGTCCGTGGCGCTGAGCGGTCTGGAGTAGCGCACCTCGGGGACGAGGACGCCGTCCACCTCGAAGGGCTCCTCGGCGCCGTCGGCGGCGAAGCCGGCCTTCTCGTAGAAGCGGCGTGCGCGGGCGTTTTCCTTGAGGACCCACAGGCGCAGTACGGGGAAGCCCGCGGTGGCCGCGCGGGCGGTCAGCTCGGCGGCCAGGGCGCGGCCGACGCCGGTGGAGAGGTGCTCGGGCAGCAGGTAGAGGGCGTAGAGCTCGCCGTCGGCGGTGGGGCTGCCGTCGTCCTCCCGGTACGGACCGCAGCAGCCCCAGCCGATCACTTCGCCGTCGCGCTCGGCGACCACGTTGACCACCTTCCCGCGGCCGCCTTCGAAGACCTCGCGGCGGCGGGCCGCCTGGGCCTCGATGTCCAGGGCGTCGAGGTACGGCTGCGGCATCAGCCCCGCGTACGCGAACTGCCAGCCGCGGACTCTGACGGTGGCCACGGCGTGGCAGTCGTCGGCGGTCATGTCCCGTATCCGTGCGTCCATGCGGTGCACGATAAGCCAGTGGTCAGAGCAGTGTCAGCTGGGTTTGCCCGGGGAGCTCCGGCTCCTCGACCGGCGGGATCCGGCGCGCCGCTCCGCGCTGGGCCGGGCCTATCCCGAACTCGGCCGCCAGCGCGTGCACTTGCCCCGTGATGCGCCGCTGGTACCACTTCGGTGCGTACGCCCCCTCGGCGTACAGCCGCTCGAAGCGCCGTACGAGATGCGGATGGTGCACCCCCAGCCAGGCCATGAACCACTCCCTGGCGCCCGGCCGCAGATGGAGCACGAGCGGGGTCACGGAGGTCGCCCCGGAGGCCGCGATCGCGCGCACGGTCGCCCGCAGCTGGTCGGGGCGGTCACCGACGAAGGGGATGACCGGCGCCATCAGCACCCCGCAGTCGATCCCTTGGTCGGTCAGGGTGCGTACGGCGTCGAGGCGGCGCTGCGGCGAGGGTGTGCCCGGCTCGACCGTGCGCCACAGCTCCTCGTCCATGAAACCGGTGGAGACGGAGACGCCGACCTCGGTCATCTGGGCGGCCTGGCGCAGCAGTTCGAGGTCCCGGAGGATCAGCGTGCCCTTGGTGAGGATGGAGAATGGATTCGCGTGGTCGCGCAGGGCCGCGATGATTCCCGGCATCAGACGGTAACGGCCCTCGGCCCGCTGATAGCAGTCCACGTTGGTGCCCATCGCGATGTGCGCGCCCTGCCAGCTGCGGGAGGCGAGATGGCCGCGGAGCAGCTCGGGTGCGTTGATCTTGACGACGATCTGCGAGTCGAAGTCCAGACCGGTGTCGAGGTCCAGATAGCTGTGGGTCTTGCGTGCGAAACAGTAGACGCAGGCGTGGGTGCAGCCGCGATACGGGTTGACCGTCCATTCGAACGGCATGCGTGAGGCGCCCGGCACCCGGTTCACGATTGAACGGGCCCTGACCTCATGGAAGGTGACGCCACGGAATTCCGGGGTGTCGAAGGTGCGTGTCCGTACGGCTTCCGCGTCGAAGAGCCCCGGCCCTGTACGGTTTTCCGCCAGATTGTCCCAGCGCATGGTGCCTCCTCGGTTGCTCGCGCCCCATAATAGAACACTTGTTCCCATGATCGTGCGAGCCCGGCGGCGGTGGAGAATGGGGCACCCCCCGTACGCACCACGAGAGGAAACGGCATGGCGCAGGTAGAGGCCACCACGGAGCGGACCATCGCGGCGGATGCGGAGACGGTGTTCGACGCGCTGGCCGACTACACCGGTACGCGCGCGAAGATCCTTCCCGAACACTTCAGCGAGTTCGAGGTGTGCGAGGGCGGCGACGGCGAGGGCACCCTCGTCCACTGGAAGCTCCAGGCGACCAGCAAGCGCATTCGGGACTGCCTGCTCGAGGTCTCCGAGCCCACCGAAGGTCAGCTCGTGGAGAAGGACCGCAACTCCTCCATGGTCACCACCTGGACGGTCACCCCGGCCGGCGAGAAGCAGTCGAGGGTCGTCGTCTCCACCGTCTGGAACGGCGCGGGCGGTATCGGCGGATTCTTCGAGAAGACCTTCGCCCCCAAGGGACTTGGCCGTATCTACGACGCGATCCTCGACAAGCTCGCCACCGAGGTGGGCAAGTAACCGCAAGTAGCCCGTCCGGGTGAAATGGATGCTCACCGGTTCGAGTGGTTTTCTGTGCGGCCCAGTTGTACGCCGTAGGGGCTCCCACCGGCGGTAAAGCCTCCGGCGTGCGCCTGGCGCGCCAATCGTCGCGCTTGCTCCCCCTTGTCGCGTAATGCGAGAAAAGGGTGGCGCAGGCGCGACGAATGGGGAGCAGCAGGTGGGCGGGATCACGCTGGTTAAGGACGAGCAGGCCGAGGCTGAGCAGGCGGCGATCGCGGTCGAACCCCCGCCACCACCCGAACCCTTGCCCACGTACCAGTACGACGAACTCAGCCCGGCCCGCGTGCGGATGGTCTTCCTCGCGCTGATGCTCACCCTGCTGCTCGCGGCCCTCGACCAGATGATCGTGGCGACCGCGCTGCCGAAGATCGTGGGTGAACTGCACGGCCTGGACAAGATGTCCTGGGCGGTCACCGCGTATCTGCTGGCCTCCACCATCGGGCTGCCGATCTACGGAAAGCTCGGCGACCTCTTCGGGCGCAAGTCCATCTTCATCTTCGCGATCATCGTCTTCGTCATCGGTTCGGCGCTGGCCGGCTGGTCACGGTCGATGGACGAACTGATCGCCTTCCGTGCCGTCCAGGGCATCGGCGGCGGCGGGCTCATGATCGGCGTGCAGGCGATCATCGCGGACATCGTGCCGCCGCGTGAGCGCGGCCGCTTCATGGGGCTGATCGGCGCGGCCTTCGGACTCGCCTCGGTCGCCGGGCCGCTGCTCGGCGGTTTCTTCACCGACCATGCCTCCTGGCGCTGGTGCTTCTACATCAATGTGCCGTTCGGCCTTCTCACGCTGGTGATGATCGCCCTCGTACTGAAGCTGCCGAAGCCCACCGCGAAACCGCGCCTGGACATCCTCGGGGCGCTGCTCCTCGCGGCCGCGTCGACCTGTCTGGTGCTGCTGACCAGTTGGGGCGGCACCGAGTACGCCTGGGGCTCGCGCACGATCCTGGGGCTCGCGGCCGGAGCGGCGGGAACGGCCCTGCTCTTTGTGGTCGTTGAGCACTTCGCACCCGAACCGATCATTCCGCTGCGGCTGTTCCGCGACGGGATCTTCAATGTGACGGCGCTCGTCGGCGCGGTCGTCGGTGTCGCGCTCTTCGGCGCGGCCAGCTATCTGCCGACGTTCCTGCAGATGGTCGACGGGGCCAGCGCCACCGAGTCGGGGCTGCTGATGCTGCCGATGATGGGCGGCATCGTCGGCGCCTCGGTCGTCTCCGGGCAGCTCATCAGCCGCACCGGACGCTACAAGCTCTTTCCCGTCTTCGGCAGCGCGATCTCCGCCGTCGGGATGTGGCTGCTCTCGCGCCTGGAGGTGGACACCTCGCGGCTGGAGTACAGCATCGGGATGGCCGTCCTGGGCGTGGGCATCGGCCTGATCATGCCGGTCCTGGTGCTCGCGGTGCAGAACTCCGTACCGCCGTCCGACATCGGCACCGCCACCAGCGCCAACAACTACTTCCGGCAGATCGGCGGAAGCGTCGGCGCCGCCGTCTTCGGGACGCTCTTCGCGGGCCGTCTCACCGACGCGCTGGACGTACGGCTCCCGGCGGGCGCCCATCTGCCCGACCCGGAGTCGATCACCCCGCAGCTGGTCCACTCGATGCCCGCCGCGCTGCGCGACGGCTACATCCAGGCGTACGCCGACGCGATGCCCCGGATCTTCCTCTATCTCGTGCCGGTGCTCGTTCTCGGACTTGTCATCGCCTTCTTCCTCAAGGAGAAACCGCTGGTGTCCCACAACGCCCCCGCCGTCGAGCCCGACGCCGCCGTCCCTTCGGCCCGTAACCCTTCGGTTCTCTCGCCCTCCACCTCTTTCGGTGCGGGAGTGCCGGTCTGCGGCCATGTCCACCACTCCGACGGATCGACCGTCCCGCGTGCCGCCCTCACCCTCATCGACGTCACAGGGCGGCAGATCGGGCGGGGCGCGAGCGGCGAGGACGGGCGGTACGCGCTGAGCGTGCCGGGTTCCGGTGCGTACGTACTGATCGCGGCGGCCGGCGGGCACCAGCCGCAGGCCGTCAGCGTCACCGTCGGCGAGCGGCCCGTGGACCTGGATGTGGTCCTCGGAGGGGCCGGGCGGCTGGCCGGGACCGTCGTCACGGCGGACGGGACGCCGGTGCGCGATGCCGCGGTGACGCTCACCGATGTCCGGGGCGAGGTCGTCTCATCGACCCGCAGCGGACGTGAAGGGTCGTATGTGATCACGGAGTTGGTGGCGGGGGAGTACACCCTCGCGGCGAGCGCCCCCGCCTTCCGCCCCGCCGCGCTGCCGGTGAGCGTGCAGGCATCGCGCGAGACCCGGCAGGACATCGAGCTGGCGGGCGGCGCGGTGCTGCGCGGCACGGTGCGGGCAGGCGGCGGCCGTCCGGTGGAGGACGCGCGGGTCACGCTGCTCGACGCCGCGGGCAATGTGGTGGACACGCTCACCACGGGCCCCGACGGCACCTTCCGCTTCGTCGATCTGTCCTCCGGCGAGTACACGGTGATCGCGGCGGGCTATCCGCCCGTGGCCACGGTCCTGCAGGTCGCGGGCGGCGGGCGCACGGAACGTGATCTCCAACTGGGGCACGAGGACTGACCTTTTGTCAGAATGTGCGCGGGCGCACGACCTTTTCGGTCCTTCGCCCGCGCACTGCTCCGTGGGAGTCGTACGGTGGATCCATGGAGCGTGGTACTCCGCAGTACGCAGAGGCAGGACGCATTCCGCTGGCCGTCGTCGTGGTGGACGGACAGGGCCTCGTCTCGCACTGGTCGACCGGTGCGCGGCGGCTGTTCGGCCGTCCCAGGGAAGAGGCGGTGGGGCTGCCCGCCCTCGATTTGATGCCGGTCTCCGGCGCGCTGAGCGAGGACGGATCGTACGACGGATATGACCCGGTCTACGGCGAACTGGGTCCTGGCCTGGACGCCACGCTGAACGGACTCACCTCCTATCCGGCCGCGGGCCGGGCCCGGCTGTCCGAGCCGGGACGGGCGCAGATCGATGTGCTGTGGTGGGCGTATCCGCTCGTCGGTCCAGGGCCCGAGCGGCTGCTGGTTCTCGCCGCGGACGCCTCCCAGCTCCGCACCGAGTCCGATGACGGCGCTGTCGAGCGGATAGCGCCCGGGTTCGCGCTGCACACGGAATTCCTCGGCTCCGACGAACTGGCGGGACGCCTGCCGGAGATCCTTCCGAGCATGAGTGTCGGCGAGAGCCGCCGTATCGTTTCGCAGGTGCTCGAACTGGGCTATCCGGTCCTGGAGTTCAGCCAGCACGACCGCGTGCCCGTGACACCAGACTGGGGAGTTCCGCGGCGGGCAGAGCGCGCGGCGAGGCGACGGCAGGCCGAGGCGGACACGGCAGCGGGACAGACCACCGCACCCGTGGCCCCGGAGCTGGACCTTGAGTACGCCGCCGTGCGCGAGCGGCTCGAATTCCTCAACGAGGTGAGCGGACGCATCGGTTCCTCCCTCGATCTCGCCCGTACGATCCAGGAAGTGAGCGCCGCCGTCGTGCCGCGCTTCACCGACGTCGCGGGCACCTATCTGCGCGAACAGGTCATCGCGGGCGAAGGATTCCCCGACGGGCCGCCCGACGAGACCACCATGTGGCACCGGGTCGCCGTCGAGCACGTCGACGCACCCGGACGCTGGGACGACGTGGTCCCGGTCGGAGAGGCGATGCCCTTCCCCGCGCACACACCGTTCTTCCAGTGCATGACCTCCGGCGATCCCGTGCTCGTACCGCAGATCAGCGAGCAGATGGGCACCGCCATCGCCTCGCAGTTCGAAAAGCGCGACATCAGGCCGCTGATCAACGGCCGTTCCATGCTGGTGGTGCCGCTCAAGGCGCGCAATGTGGTCCTCGGCTTCATGATCCTGCTGCGCCACCCGGGCCGCGCACTCTTCAACGACATGGACCGCTTCACCGGCGCCGAACTCGCCGCCCGCGCCGGGCTCGTCCTGGACAACGCACGGATGTACACCTACCAGGAGAGCGTCGCCGAGACCCTCCAGGACAGCATGCTGCCGCAGGTCACCCCGCGGATGGCCGGCTGCGACACGGCGACCCGCTATCTGCCGGGGACGCTGCTCGGCCGGGTCGGCGGCGACTGGTTCGACTCCATCAAGCTGCCCGGTTCGCGGATCGCGCTGGTGGTCGGCGATGTGATGGGGCACGGACTCAACTCGGCGGCGATGATGGGCCAGTTGAGGACCGCCGTACAGACCCTGTCCGCCCTCGACCTGCCGCCCGCACAGCTGCTGCGCAACCTCGACGACCTGGCGCAGCGGCTCGGCGAGCACTATCTGGCGACCTGTCTGTATGCCGTCTACGACCCGGTCCACGGCGAACTGCTCATGGCCAACGCGGGCCACATCCCGCCGGTCCTCGTCCGGGCCGCGGACGGCCGCAGCGAACTCCTCGAACTGCCCACGGGCGCACCGATCGGAGTCGGCGGGGTGCCCTTCGAGACCGCACGGATCGCGGTGGCGCCCGGGGACCGCCTGGTGATGTGCACCGACGGCCTGGTGGAGGTACGGGGCGAGGACATCGGCGTCGGGCTCGCCACACTCTGCGAATCGGCCGCCCATCCCGCCGCCTCCATGGACGACGCCTGCGACACGATCATCCGCTCTCTCAACACGCGGGGCGGGCGCAAGGACGACGTGGCCCTGCTGATGGCCAGGCTCAACGGAATCGCGACCGAAGACGTCGCCCGGTGGGAGCTGGCCCCGGAGGCCCAGGAGGCGGGCACGGCGCGGCGGTTGGTGCGCGCACAGCTCCGGGAGTGGGGCCTTGAAGAGGTGTCGGAGAACGCGGAGCTGCTGGTCTCCGAAGTGGTGACCAATGCGGTACGGCACGTGGACGGCCACCGTGTCGGGCTCCGGCTGGTGCGGGCCGAGACGCTGCTCTGCGAGGTGGTGGACGACGGGCATGTCCTGCCGACCCTGCTGAGCGCGGGTCCGGCCGACGAGGCGGGGCGCGGACTGCGGGTGGTGAGCAGGCTGTCGCGGGAGTGGGGTGCGAGCCGTACCGGGGAGGGAAAGACGGTCTGGTTCGAGCTGTCCCTGCCCCCGGGCGTACGCCGGGCCCGAACACCGGGCGAAGGTGTGCGCTGACGGGTTGTGCACGCAACTCCTTCGGGGTACACCGATCTTGACGCCCTGTCACGGCGACAGGTGGCCACATCCTGGGGAGCTGGTCATGAGTGTGACGACGCGGTACAAGGACGCCTGGGAAGGGTTCTGGGGCGAGGCGCCCGACGAGCAGGGTGCGGTGTTCTGGGACGCGGATCCCGCGCTGACGGCCGGGATCCATCTCGCGCTCTTCGAGGGGCACTTGGCCGAGCAGGGACTGCCCCTCGTGGACCTGGGCTGCGGCAACGGAACGCAGACGCGGTTCCTGGCGGGCCGTTTCGAGCGGACCGTGGGCGTCGACCTGTCGGTGGCCGCGGTAGAGCATGCCCGGCACCAGGACGGGTCGGGGCAGGTGCGCTTCGAGCAGCTCGACGCCGTGGACGAGAAGGCCGTACAGCAGCTCCATGCCGAACTGGGCGATGCGCAGGTCTATATGCGTGGGGTGCTGCACCAGTGCGAGCCCGGCGACCGGCAGGCGCTCGCCGATACGATCGCGACGCTCGTGGGGGAGCGCGGGCGGGCCTTCGTGGTGGAGCCTTCGCAGGAAGCGAAGCCGCTGATGATGGGCATCGCACAGGGTCCGGCCGGACCGCCGGCCAAAATGAGGCCGATCTTCGCGCACGGCATCGCCCCGGGCGAAGTGGCCGACGCGGAACTGCCCGAGTACTTCAGGTCGGCGGGGCTGGACGTGGTGGCCGAGGGCGAGCTGCCGTTGACGACGACGGAGTACCGCGCGGACGGCCCACGGATTGTGCTGCCGTCGAAATGGCTGGTCGTGGGGCGTACGGGCACGAGCTAGAGGTCCGGACCTCCAGCGCCTGTCCGTTGCCTCACGAGACCCCCTCCTGGTTGCGCTGGCGCTCCAGGCTGAGCCGCAGATGCTCCGTCATCGCCTCCGACGCGCGCTCCGGGCTGCGACGCAGTACGGCACGGACGATGCGCTCGTGTTCGGCGAGCGTGGGTTCGCCCGCACCGGGAACGGAGCGGAGCCGGAAGATATGGAGGTGGGAGTGGAGGCGCTCGATGGCGTCCGCGAGCAGCGGGCGCGCGGCGCCGACCGCGATGGCGTCGTGGAAGCGCTGGTCGAGTGCCACGAAATCGCGGTAGGCGGCGTAGCGGCCGTCCACCTCGGGACGGGACTGCATGGCGTCGAGAAGCTGTTCAAGGGTGTCCAGTTGTGCCTCGTCGGCGTACGTGGCCGCGAGGGCAGCCGCCCTCGGCTCCAGGAGGAGCCGCATCTCGAAGAGCTGCTCCATTCCCTCCGGCGTCAGCAGTTCGGTGGCGCGGTAACCGGCCAGCGAACGCTTGACCAGCAGCCCGTCGGACTCCAGGCGCGCCAGCGCCTCGCGCACCGGGGTGGGCGAGACCTGGAGGGACCGGGAGAGGGACTCGATGCCGACGCGGGCGCCGGGGACGATCTCGTGGTCCATCACCATGGCCTTGATGGCCTCGTACACACTGTCCGTCAGGGCCTGGCGCTGCGGCTTCGCGGACGAGACGGCCGGGCTGGGGGAGGCGGTGGGGTCGTGGGACGGCATCCGGCCTCCTGTGGCGCAGTGAAGGTTCGATCGATGGGGAGGAGTCTATCGAGGGCCGCCTCTACTCCATGAGGAACACCTGTTCAAGGCCGGTCCACCACTCCCCGGGCGCCGCTTCGTCGACCGGCTCCTGGCAGGGGTCGGTGAGAGCCCACCACGCCTGTGTCACCGCGTCGCCGCCCATGGCCGCCAGGTCCGCGGGCAGGTCGTCGCCGTGGTACTCGAAGTAGCTGAACAGCCGGTCGCCCAGCAGATGGATCGAGTAGTTGGCGATGTGGGACCGGCGCAGCCGGTCGAGGACCGGCTGCGGGACGTCGCGGTGGAGCTCCCGGTACGCGGCGAGCTTCTCGGGCCGCACCTTGATGACCTGGGCGACGCGCTTCATGCGGGGTTCCTCTCTGCCGGGGCGACGGCCTCCTCGGGGCGGCCGTGGATGAGACGGATGATCCGGCCGCTCATCTCCTCGTAGTCGTGGTCGTTGTCGGTCTCTCCGAGACGGCGGTAGTTGCCCATCACGACGACGCGGTCCGCCAGGGTCACCATCTCGCCGAGGTCGCTGCTGATCAGCAGGATCGCCAGCCCCTTGCCCGCGAGCTCCCAGAGCAGCTCGTGGAAGGCCCTCTTCGTACGGATGTCGACGCCGACGGTGGGCTCGTCGACGATCAGCAGACGGGTGTCGGCGGCGAGCCACTTCGCGAGGCTCACCTTCTGCTGATTGCCCCCGGAGAGCTCTCCGGCGAGCTGCTGCAGTCCCGAGATCCGGATGCCGAGCCTGGCGACCAGGTCCGCCGCCGTGGCGCGCTCCTCCTTCGCCGGTACGTAGCCCAGCGCGCGGGCCAGCTTCCGCCACACGGTGACGGTGATGTTCCGTACGATCGGCTGTTCCAGGAAGACGCCCTCCTCCTTGCGGTTCTCGGTCACGTAACCGATGCCGTGCTTGTGCAGCGCCTGCCGGGGCGAGTTGATCCTCACCGGTGTGCCGTGCACCCGGATCTCGCCGGCTTCTATCCGGTCCAGCCCCAGGATCGCCTTGGCCAGTTCGCTTCGGCCCGCGCCGACGAGTCCGTACAGGCCGACGATCTCGCCGACCCGGACGTCGAGCGAGATGTCGCGGTGCCCCGCGGCGGTGGACACCCCGCTGAGCGCGAGCGCCGGAGGAGAGGCGGTGTCGCACGTCCGCGGGGCGAGGCCGGCCGTCGTATGGGCGCGGCCCACCATCAGGTTCACCACGTCGTCGTGGGTGTACTGCGCGAGGGGCGCGGAGTCCAGTACGGACTGCCCGTCGCGCAGCACCGTGACCGTGTCGCACACCGCGAAGACCTCCTCCAGCTTGTGGCTGACGAAGACGACACAGGTGCCGCGGGCCGCGAGTCTGCGGATCACCTCGAAGAGCCGTTCGGTTTCCTGGGGCGAGAGGGAGGCCGTCGGTTCGTCGAGGAGGAGGACCCGGCTCTCGGTGAACAGGGCCTTCGCGATCTCCACCAACTGCTTCTGCGCGACCGAGAGTTGCCCGACCGGTGTCTGCGGGTCCAGATCCACGCCGATCTCGGCCAGGCACCGCAGCGCCGGGGCCGACATCGCCGCGCGGTCGATCATCCCACGACGGGACGGGGGCGCCTGGAGGCAGATGTTCTCCGCGACGGAGAAGCCGGGCACCAGGTTCCGCTCCTGGTGCACGACCCCGATCCCGGTCCGCGCGGCTTCCAGCGGCGACCGGAACCGTACCGCCTCGCCGCGCCAGAGCAACTGTCCGCCGTCCGGCGGGTGGACCCCGGTGAGGACCTTGATCAGGGTGGACTTCCCGGCGCCGTTCTCGCCCAGCAGCGCGTGTACGGCGCCCGCCTCAAGACGCAGTCCGACGCCGTCCAGCGCGCGGACACCGGGGAAGACCTTGACGATCTCCCGGCCTTCGAGGAGTACTTCACTCATCGTGCACCTCCGGCGGCGGGCAGCGGGGCGGCGGCGGGCAGCGGGGCGGCGACCCGCGACTGGCGGACCCGGCCGCCGACCACGGTGCCCAGGACGACGACGCCGATGAGGAAGTTCACCCAGCTCGGGTCGAGCGAGAACTGCGCCCGGGCGGTGTCGATGAGCCGCATGAGGAAGGCGGCGAGGACGGTGCCGATCACGGCCACCGAGCCGCCGGTGAGCGCGACTCCGCCGATGATGGGGGCCGCGAAACTCGGCAGCAGCCAGTCGCCGCCGACACTGGAGTTGACCCCCGGCAGCGAGGCCGTCGCGGTGACGGCGGCGATGCCGATCAGCAGACCGGAGAGCGTGTGGGCGAGGACGATCTGCCGGTCCGTGGAGATGCCCGACAGCCGTGCGGCGAGGGGATTGCCGCCCGCCGCGAGCAGCCGGCGGCCGGCGATGCCCCGGTGCATGAACAGCGCGAGCAGCGCGGCGGTGGCGACGGCGGTCAGGAAGACCAGCGGGATGTTCAGCGGTGCGGCCGACCCCAGGTCCTTCAGGAAGGAGGAGTAGCCGTCGACGGTACGGGTGCCCACGACGCGGTACTGCGCGCCCAGCAGCATGGTCATGGTGGCGAGCGTGACGATGAAGCCGTTGATCCGGGTGGCCACGATGAACACCCCGGTCAGCATCCCGATCAGCGTGGCGATCAGCAGACCCGCCACCACCACGACCACCATCGGAAGATGGGCGTCGGCCATCAGGACCGCCATCACGGCGGCGGTGAATCCACCCAGGGCGCCGACCGCCAGATTGAGCTGGCCCACGCACAGGGCGACCATCTGGGCCAGCCCGATGAGCACCGGAGTGGCCAGGTACTGCAGGAACGTACGGACGGAGTTCCCCGAGAGGAAGTCGCCCGACGAGGCGATCGCAAGGCCCGCACAGCCCACCAGGACGACGGCGAGCAGGGTCGTCTCGGTGGAGCGCGAGTGCCGCCGGATCGCGGGAGCCACTGAGGTCAGAAGGTCACGGGGGATGTTGGGGATGTTCATGTGGACCGCACCACCTTGCGGTAGGAGACGACGTTACGGATCCGGTCGGCCGACAGGGCCAGCAGCAGGACGCCGCCCAGATAGATGTTCAGGCTCTCAAGACCGACCCCGAGCAGATCGAGCCCCTTGCGGATCACGTCCACCAGCGAGGTGCCGAGCAGGGCACCGAGCACGGAGACGACTCCGCCGGTCAGCAGCGTGCCGCCGAGCACCGCTCCGAGGAACGAGGGGAGCATGAACTCCCCGCCGATGGAGGCCCGGAAGGACCCGGTGCTGACGGCGGCCATGAAGCCTGCCAGTGCGGCCAGCAGCCCGGAGAGGGCGTGGGCGGTGATGATGCGCCGGCCGGTCGGGATGCCGGAGAGTTCGGCTGCGGCCGGGTTCGCCCCGGTGAGGAGCAGCTCCCGGCCGGTGCGGGTGTAGCGGTAGAGGAAACCGAGGCCGACCAGTGCCAGTACGGCGAACTGCCCCAGCTGGGGTATCGCGTTCGAGCCGCAGATGGGGCCGGCGCAGATGTCGGCGAGCGAGTAGCTGCGCAGCTCCGCCATGCCCGACGGAGTCGTGGTGAAGGCGGCGTTGTCGGTCAGCGCCGTGTAGAGCAGTGAGACGAGGCCGAGGAGTGCGAAGTCCATGGCCAGGGTGACGACGAAGGAGCTCACTCCTGTACGTGCGATGACCCATCCGGCGAGCGCCCCGATGGCGGTGCCCGCGACCAGGCAGAGCAACAGGCCCAGGATCAGCGGGAGATGGAGCCGGTCGTAGCCGAGCCCGGCGAACATCGCGCCGAAAGAGGCCATCCGTCCCACGGCGAGATTCATGTGCCCCACCGACAGCACGACCATCTGGGCGAGCGCCACCACGGTCAGCGTGGAGATGTCGCTCAACAGGGGGAAGAGGACGAACTGGGCGTTGAAGAAGGCGGGGCGCAGCAGCCCGAACAGCGCGGCCAGAGCGATGACCAGCACGAAGAGCCCGAGCTGCTGGTTGACCCAGAAGGGCAGCCGGCCCGAGGGTCCTGCCGTTTCGGCGGTGGCGTCCGGTGCGGGCGGTGCGGGCGGTGCGGTCGTGGTGCTCATGCCACCGTCCGATCGTCCACGGCGTCGCGGTCCCAGTCGATCCCGATGCCGGGCTCCTCGGGAGCGACGGCGCGTCCGTCCCGTATGGCGATCTCCGAGCGGGTGACGGCCCTCAACTGCGGTATGTACTCGACGAACCGGCCGTTGGGCACGGCCGCGACGAGGCTGACGTGCAGCTCCATCAGGAAGTGCGGGCAGACCATGACGTTGAAGGTCTCGGCGAGATGGGCGACCTTCAGCCAGGGTGTGATGCCGCCGACGCGGGCCACGTCGACCTGGACGACGGAGGCGGCGCCGGACTCCAGGTACTGCCGGAACTGCAGGGGAGAGTAGAGGGATTCACCCACGGCCACGGGGATCGAGGTCGCCCGTGCCAGCCGTGCGTGACCGCTCACGTCGTCCGCGGGCAGTGGCTCCTCCAGCCAGAACGGGGCGTAGGGCTCCAGTGCCGCGGCGAGGCGGAGCGCGGAGGACGCGGTCTGCGACTGGTTGGCGTCCGTCATGATGTGCAGGGCGGGTCCGACGGCCTCCCGTACGGCGCGCAGCCGCTCGACGTCCTCGGACACCTGCTCCTTGCCCACCTTGATCTTCACTCCTGACCACCCCTTGTCCCGGGCCTCCAGCGCGCCCTTGACGAGGTCCTCGGTGCTGAGGTGCAGCCAGCCGCCCTCGGTGTCGTACAGCGGCACGTCCTGGCGGAATCCGCCGGCCAGCCGCCACAGCGGTTCACCGGCGCGTTTGCACCGCAGGTCCCACAGGGCGGTGTCGACCGCCGCGAGGGCGAGCGAGGTGATCGCCCCGACGGTCGTGGCGCGCGTCAGGGAGAACAGCTCCTGCCACAGCCCCTCGACGAGGCGGGCGTCCCGTCCGATCAGCCGGGGGAGGAGGTGGTCGCGCAGCATCGCGAGGACCGACGAGCCGCCGGTGCCGATGGTGTACGCGTATCCGGTGCCGGTGAGGCCTTCGGACGTGGTGAGGTCGACGAGGATCGTCTCTTGTTTGACGAATGCCTGGACTGCGTCGGTGCGTTCCGTCTCGACCTCGAGGTCGGCGAGATGAGCCGTGGCAGCGGTGATGGTGCTCATGGGGTCCTGTCAGCTCCGGGGTCACGCGGGGTTACGGGGAGGGTGCCGGTCAGCGGCAGTTGAGGAGTTCGCCGGCGAACTGCTTCTTCAGGGCGGCGGTCTTGGCCCTGCGGGCGGTGTCGTAGTCGGCGATGTTCTTGCTTGTCACGACGAACGACCCGGAGTCGACCGTGACGCCGGGGGTCCGCATCGTGCACTGCTTGGTCTGCAGCAGGCCGAGCACCCAGGAACCGATGTCCGCCTGGCCGACCGGGTTCTGCACGACGGTCGCGCTCACGGAGCCGTTCCTGATCGAGCCGATGATCTTGGCGTCGTCGTCGATCGCGACCACCTTCGCCTTCGATCCGGAGCTCTGCACCGCCTCGGCGGCGGCGACCGCGGGGTTGTAGGCCGTGGCGACGATGCCCTGGATCCCCTTGCCCTTGGCGGCCATCAGGTCGGAGACCGCCTTCTGTGCGGTCTGGAGGTCCTTGTCGATGTCGGTGACCGTCTGCAGGAGCCTGACCTTCCCGCCCGATTCACCGACCGCCTTCGCCACGCCCTTGATGCGCAACTGGGTGTTGGCGTCGACGTTGTTGCCGGTGAGATGGACCAGGGTGCCCTTGCCGCCCATCTCGCCGATGGCGGCCTCGGCTGCCTTGTACGCGGCGAGTTCGACGTCCGTGGAGAGACAGAAGTCGGCCTTGTCGACGCCGCCCGCGGGGCAGGAGCCGAGCGAGGCGACGGAGAGTCCCTGTGACTTGAGGCGGGCGAACGTGCTGTTGATGTCGGTCGGTGAGACCCCGAAGACGCCGAACGCGTTGTAGCCGCGGGCGGCGAGGGACGACAGCAGGTCGTTCTGCTTCTGCTGGTCCCACTCGGCGGTCTCGTCGAACGTCACGTCGCCGAGTTTGTAGGTGCTCCGGGCGGTCTGCCCGGCCTGCTTCCAGGGCTGGAAGTAGGGGTGCGCCCCGCCGGGGACCAGCGCGATCTTCACGCCCGAACCGTCGGCCAGTTCGGCCGATCCGCCGCCCGTGTGCGTCGCCGCTCCGGCGGCCGCGTTCGCCGGGCCCCCGGAGTTCTTCACGGTGCAGCCCACCGCGGCGGCAGCCAGGAACGTTCCTGCGGCGGCGGCCGAGACGGTTCTCAGTAGGACCTGGTTCTTCACGGTCATCTACCCCAATCCCATAGGATATTTGCACCGCGATGTTGCGCTGGCCTGGTGGCCACGTCAAGGCGTGGGGCGTGGGAAAGCGGGAATTCTGCGACCAACACTGGGTTAAACAGCAGTAATTGGTGAGGTATCACCACGGCGGGGACCGTTCCTGTCACACGCCTTGACTTCTCACTGGAGCGCCAAAATCATATATGAAAATTCTCCGACGAGGAGGTAGGCGTGAGACGCTCCGTGAGGACGTATCTCATCGGCGTACTGGCTGTGCTGAGCCTGTTGACGACAGCTGTACAGACCGGCTTCGCCGCAACACCGGGCACGACACCGCCGGCCGGCAGCGAGCTGAGGGACCTGGCCATCGGTTCGGCCGCGACGCAGAGCAGTACCGCGTACGAAGGCGCTGCGGACCGGGCGACCGACGGCAGCCACAACGGCATTTTCCCTTCCGGGTCGGTAAGCCACACCGCGCAGCAGGCAGAGCCGTGGTGGCAGACGGACCTCGGCCGCCGGCAGGCTCTCACCAAGATCGTCGTATGGAACCGCACCGACTGCTGCACCGAGCGGCTGTCGAACTTCTGGGTCCTGGTCTCCGACCATCCCTTCGGGGCTCAGGGGCTGGCGGAGGCCAAGGCGGAGAGCGGGGTGAGCTCGTACCGGATCGGATCGCTCACCGGACAGTCGGCCGAGGTCGCCCTGACCCGCAAGGCCCGCTACCTGCGCATCCAGCTGGAAGGGACCGACTACTTGACCCTCGCCGAGGTGCAGGTGTTCGGCAACGAGATCGTCAAGCCCGCCCCGGCCGCGCAGAAGTGGGTGAAGGACAACCCCTTCGGCATGTTCATGCACTTCAACATGTCCACGTACCAGGACGCGCAGTGGGCCGACCCCAACGGCAACCCCGCCGACTTCAACCCGACGAATCTGGACGCCGACCAGTGGGCGAAGTCCATGAAGGCGGCCGGGATGCAGTTCGGCGTGCTCACGGCCAAGCACCACGACGGTTTCGCCCTGTGGCCGACGAAGTACTCCGACTACTCCATCGCCGCCAGCCCGTACAAGAACGGCAAGGGCGACATCGTCCGCGAGTACGTCGACGCCATGCACGCCAACGGTCTCAAGGTCGGCCTCTACTTCTCCATCTGGGACCGGCACAACGGCGACAGCACCGAGCTCATCGAGAACCAGCTCCGTGAGCTGCTGACCGAGTACGGACAGATCGACTACCTCTGGTTCGACGGCTGGGGCTGGAACATCCCGTACTCCCAGATCCCCTACCAGCCCGTCCGCGACATGATCCGCAAGACGTCGCCGCGCACTGTCGTCGCGAACAACGACCACGAGGACACGCTCCGGACCACCGACGTCATCGTCTACGAGGTGCCGGTGCAGGGCATGCCGCCCGCCACCAACCCGCGGCCCACCGATGCCAGCGACACGCTCGACACCAACCGCACGTGGTTCCACACGACGGGCACCGGCGCTCCGCGGCCGGCCGACGAGATCGTCTCCAACCTCCAGAAGGCCAACGCGGGCAATGCCCTGTTCCTGCTGAACGTGGCACCTGACCTGACCGGCCGCATCCCCGACGAGTACGTCGACCGATTGAAGGAGATCGGTCAACTGCACTGACGGAGCGCGAGAGTCGCTGTCATGGAGAGCACGGTCCGTCCCTACGGGCCGTGCTCGCCACCGGTTCGGCGACAGGCGGGCCGGCTCCGGCGCACTCACCTCGCGCGACGTAGTGTTGACCTTGGCCGTCGATATCGGACTGCCGGCGAATTGCCTGGTCGGACGGCGTACGGGGTGTGTGCGGAGCGGTATTAGAGGTCTGGACCTGTAGTAGTTATCCACAGGCCTGGATCGGGCGATCCGGACCGCGTACGGTTTCGAGTCATGAAGATCCTCATCAGCGCCGACATGGAAGGCGCGACGGGTGTGACCTGGCCCGCCGACGTGCTGCCGGGCACCCCGCAATGGGAGCGCTGCCGCTCCATGTTCACCTCCGACGTGAACGCGGCCGCGCTCGGCTTCTTCGACGGGGGCGCCGATGAGGTGCTCGTCAACGAGGCCCACTGGTCCATGCGCAATCTGCTCTTGGAGCAGATGGACGAACGAGTACAGATGCTCACCGGACGTCACAAGTCGCTCTCCATGGTGGAGGGGGTGCAGCACGGGGACGTCGACGGCATCGCCTTCATCGGGTACCACACGGGCGCCGGGATGGAGGGTGTGCTGGCGCACACCTATCTGGCCAACCAGCTCACCGGTGTGTGGCTGAACGGCAAGCGCGCGAGCGAGGGTCTGCTCAACGCTCATGTGGTCGCGGAGTACGGCGTCCCCGTGGTGCTCTTCACCGGTGACGACCTGGCCTGCGAGGACGCCCTGGGGTATGCGCCCGAAGCCCGCAAGGTGGCGGTGAAGGACCACGTCTCGCGCTATGCGGCGGTGTGCCGCACCCCGGCGCGTACCGCGGCCGAGATCCGCGCGGCGGCCAAGGACGCGACATCGCTGGCCGTACGGCACGCACCGGTGCGCGGCGAGGACTTCACCGTGGAGATGGAGTTCGACGCCGAGCACCTGGCGGCGGCCGCCACCGTGGTGCCGGGGGCCGAACGGAGTGGCGAGCGCCGCGTCGTGTACACCAGCGAGACGATGTACGAGTGCATTCGCACCTTCAAGGCGGTCACGACGATCGTCTCGGCCGCAGTGGAGGAGCAGTATGGCTGACATGCAGGCAGTTGATTCCCGGGCCCTCGACGAGGTGGTCACCTTCACCTCGGAGCTGATCCGGATCGACACCACCAACAGGGGCGACGGCGACTGCCAGGAGCGCCCGGCCGCGGAGTACGTGGCGGAGCGGCTGGCGGACGCCGGTCTCGAGCCCACCCTGCTGGAGCGCACGCCGGGGCGTACGAACGTGGTCGCCAGGATCGAGGGCACCGATCCCTCCGCCGACGCCCTGCTCGTCCACGGTCACCTCGACGTGGTCCCTGCCGAGCCCGCCGACTGGACCGTGCACCCTTTCTCCGGGGAGATCAGGGACGGCATGGTGTGGGGCCGCGGCGCGATCGACATGAAGAACATGGACGCGATGGTGCTCTCCGTCGTACGGGCATGGGCGCGCAACGGCATCAGACCGCGGCGCGACATCGTCATCGCGTACACCGCCGACGAAGAGGCCAGCGCGGAGGACGGGTCCGGCTTCCTCGCCGATCAGCACCCCGGACTCTTCGAGGGCTGCACCGAAGGCATCAGCGAATCCGGGGCCTACTCCTTCCACCCCGGCTCCGGCATGGAGATCTACCCGATCGCGGCCGGCGAGCGCGGCACGGGCTGGCTGAAGCTCACCGCTCACGGCCGGGCGGGACACGGCTCCAAGGTGAACGGGGCCAACGCGGTGACCCGGCTGGCCGCGGCCATGACCCGGATCGGCGAGCACGAGTGGCCCATCCGGCTCACCCCGACGGTGCGGGCCGCACTGCGCGAGCTCGCCGAGCTGTACGGCATCGAGGCCGACATCGACGCCGGATTCGACGTGGACGCGCTCCTGGAGAAGCTCGGCCCGGCCGCCGCGCTGGTCGAGGCGACCGTGCGCAACAGCTCCAACCCGACCATGCTGGACGCCGGCTACAAGGTCAATGTCATCCCGGGACGCGCGACCGGCTTCGTCGACGGCCGTGTGCTGCCCGGCGGGGAGGCGGAGTTCCAGGAGACGCTCGACCGGCTCACAGGGCCGGACGTGGAGTGGGAGTTCGCGCACCGGGAGATCGCACTCCAGGCGCCCGTGGACTCCCCGACCTTCGCCAAGCTGCGTGCCGCCGTGGAGCATTTCGCACCGGGGGCGTACGTGGTGCCGTTCTGTATGTCGGGCGGCACCGACGCCAAGCAGTTCTCCCGGCTCGGCATCACGGGCTACGGCTTCTCGCCGGTCAAGATGCCCGTCGGACTCGATTACCAGGCGCTCTTCCACGGAGTGGACGAGCGCGTACCTGTCGATGGTCTGCACTTCGGAGTCAAGGTGCTCGACCACTATCTGCAGTCAGCCTGAACAGACTGTTCCACCTGAGGGGAGTTGGGAGAACATGGTGCCCACGGGGTCGTACGGAACCTGGCCGTCGCCGATCGACGGGGCGCTCGCGGCCTCGCACGACGGGATGCCCGAGTACGTCGGAGTGATCGGCGACGAGGTCTGGTGGACCGCGCCGCGGCCTGCCGAGGGAGGCAGGCGGGCGCTGATGCGGCGGCGGGCGGACGGCGCCGAGGAATCGGTGCTGCCCGCTCCCTGGAACGTGCGCAGCCGGGTCATCGAGTACGGCGGCCGGCCCTGGGCCGGCGTGCTGACCGGCGCAGGACGGCCGCTCGTCGTCTTCGTCCACTTCCCCGACCAGCGGCTGTACGCGTACGAGCCGGACAGCGGCGCGGAGCCCAGGCCCCTGACGCCCGTCTCGGCGGTCGGCGGCGGGCTGCGCTGGGTGGACCCCACGATCCGCCCCGATGCGGATGAGGTCTGGTGCGTACTGGAGGAGTTCACCGGTGAGTCGCCGACCGATGTGCGCCGGGTGATCGTCGCCGTACCCCTGGACGGATCGGCGGCCGGTGACCGGGGCGCGGTGCGTGAACTCTCCGACGGACAGCACCGGTTCGTCACCGGGCCGCGGCTCTCGCCCGACGGGCGGCAGGCCGCGTGGATCGGCTGGGATCATCCGCGGATGCCGTGGGACGGCACCGAGGTGATGCTCGGCCAGGTGGCGGCCGACGGCCCCTTCGCCGAGGTGAGGACCGTGGCCGGAGGCCCGGAGGAGTCCATCCCGCAGGTCGGCTGGACGGCCGACGGGCAGTTGCTCATCGCCTCCGACCGCAGCGGCTGGTGGAACCTCTACCGGGGCCCTGAGGCGACCCCGCTCTGTGCCCGCGATGAGGAGTTCGCCGGGCCGCTGTGGAAGATCGGGCTGCAGTGGTTCCAGCCGCTGGAGAACGGACTGATCGCCGTCATCCACGGCGCGGGCACCACCACCCTGGGCATCCTCGACCCGGAGACCGCCGAACTGGTCGACGCCGCGGGCCCCTGGACCGCGTGGGCGTCGACCCTCGCCGTGCACGGCACCCGGGTCGTCGGCGTCGCCGCCAGCCCGCGCAGCGGGTACGAGGTCGTGGAGCTCGACACCCGCACCGGCCGCACCCGGGTCATAGGCTCGGCGCACGACGACGCCGTGGACCCCGCGTACTGTCCCGAGCCGCAGATCCGCACCTTCACCGGACCCGACAGCCGGGACATCCACGCCCACATCTACCCGCCGCACAGCCCCGACCGGATCGCGCCCGCCGACGAGCTGCCGCCCTATGTGGTGTGGGCGCACGGCGGGCCCACCGGGCACGCACCGCTCGTACTCGACCTGGAAATCGCCTACTTCACCTCGCGCGGCATCGGCGTCGCGGAGGTCAACTACGGCGGATCGGCCGGCTACGGACGGGAGTACCGCAACCGGCTGCGCGAGCAGTGGGGCGTCGTCGACGTCGAGGACTGCGCCGCCGTCGCCCGAGCGCTCGCGGCCGAGGGCACCGCCGATCCCGCCCGGCTGGCGATCCGCGGCGGCAGCGCGGGCGGCTGGACCACGGCAGCCTCACTCGCGTTCACCGATGTCTACGCCTGCGGCACCGTGCTCTTCCCGATCCTCGACCTCACCGACTGGGCATCGGCCGACGGCACGCACGATTTCGAGTCGCAGTACCTGGAGAGCCTGATCGGGCCGTTCGCCCAGGTCCCCGACCGCTACCGGGACCGTTCGCCCGCCCAGCACGCGGAGAGCGTCACCGCGCCCTTCCTGCTCCTCCAAGGGCTCGACGACGTGATCTGCCCGCCCGTGCAGTGCGAGCGGTTCCTGGCGCAGATGGCGGGGCGCGGCATCCCGCACGCGTACCTCACCTTCGAGGGGGAGGGGCACGGCTTCCGGAAGGCGGACACCCTGATCCGCGCACTGGAGGCAGAACTCTCGCTCTACGCCCAGACCTTCGGCATCTCCCGCCCCGACGTCCCCGCACTGGAGCTCGACAAGTGACCCTCACGCCCCTGACCCGGCCCACGCGACTGCGGCCGGGGGCCAAGGTCGCCGTCGTGGCCCCGAGCGGGCCGCTGCCCGAGGACCGGCTGCAGGCCGGTCTGGACATCCTGCGCGGCTGGGACCTGGACCCGGTCGTCATGCCCCATGTCCTGGACCGGCACCCGCAGTTCCCGTACCTCGCCGGCAGCGACGAGGTGCGCGCCCGGGATCTCCAGGAGGCCTGGTGCGACCCGTCCGTCGACGCGGTGTTCTGCGCCCGTGGCGGGTACGGCGTCCAGCGCATGGTCGATCTGCTCGACTGGACGGCGATGCGCGCCGCCGGTCCCAAGGTCTTCCTCGGCTACAGCGACATCACCGCCCTGCACGAGGCGTTCGCCGTCCGGGCGGGGCTCGCCACCCTGCACGGGCCGATGATCGCGGCCGTCTCCTTCCTCAAGGACGCCCACACCCAGGAGTCCCTGCGGGCCACGCTCTTCGAGCCCGAGTCGGTCCGGAGCCTCGGGCTCGGCACGGCCCGCCCCCTCGTCCCTGGGCAGGCCCGGGGCATCACCCTGGGCGGCTGCGTCTCCCTGCTCGCCGCCGATCTCGGAACGCCGCACGCCCGTCCTTCCGCGCGCGGCGGGCTGCTGCTGATCGAGGACATCGGCGAGGAGCCGTACCGCCTCGACCGGATCCTCACGCAACTCCTGCGCTCCGGCTGGCTGGACGGGGTCGCCGGGATCGCCCTCGGTTCATGGGAGGAGTGCGGACCGTACGACGAGGTGCGCGCGCTGCTCCTGGACCGGCTCGGGCCGCTCGGTGTGCCCGTCGTCGAAGCGCTCGGTTTCGGCCACTGCACCACATCGGAGACCATGCCGCTGGGCGTGCCCGCGCTGCTCGACGCCGACGCGGGCACCCTCACCCTGGACGTGCCGGCCCTGAACTGACCCCGGCTCAACAACTCTTGTCATGAGCGTTGACACGCCTATGACACGTGTCACAGCATGAGCGCGGCGCCGTACCTACCGGTCGGTACATGGTCCTCAGTGTGGAGGTCGTCCTGTCCAGATCCCGTAAAGCGCTCGCCATGGCCGTCGGTGCGGCAGCCCTGGCCGCACCGCTGACCTTCACCGGCCCCGCGAGCGCCACGACCGCCGAATACACCGTCACCCCGCTGAAGTTCACCGTCCAGGCGGGCGGACGCAGCTGCACCGTGGACGCCGACCTCTACCGTCCGGCCGGCGTCGACAGGCGGCACACCGCGCCCGCCGTTCTCACGACCAACGGCTTCGGCGGCTCCAAGTCCGACGGCGGGACCGACGCCACGGCGAAGGCCTTCGCGGCCCGCGGCTATGTCGCACTCGCCTACTCCGGCCTCGGCTTCGGCAAGTCCGGCTGCCTGATCTCCCTCGACGACCCGCGCATCGACGGCCGTGCCGCCTCCCGGCTCGTCGACTTCCTGGCGGGCAGCGTGGCCGCCGACGACGGCACCAGGGCGGACTACGTCACCAGCGACGGCCGGGGCGACCCGCGCGTGGGCATGATCGGCGGGTCCTACGGCGGCGCCGTCCAGATGGCCGCCGCCTCGGTCGACCACCGTATCGACGCACTCGTACCGATGATCACCTGGAACGACCTCTCCTACGCGCTCGACCCGAACAACGCAGGGCAGCGCAAGGGGGTCAGCTCCGACACCGCGGGCGTCTTCAAGTACCAGTGGTCCAACGGCTTCTACCTCATCGGCGAGAGCCAGCCGATCCTCAACCCCGGCAGCCTCGACCCCTCCCGCATCAACTCGCTGCCCTGTCTGCATTTCACCACCCCGGCCTGCGACACGATGCGGCTCCTCAACTCGGGCAGCTACCCCGCGAGCGGGACCAAGGCCATGCAGGAGTACGCCCGCAGCGTCTCCCCGGTCACCTACCTGAAGCACGTCAAGGCGCCCACGCTTCTCGTCCAGGGCCAGACCGACAGCCTGTTCAACCTCAACGAGGCGACGGCGACGTACAAGACGCTCAAGGCGCAGGGCACCGAGACCAAGATGATCTGGCAGTCCGCGGGCCACAGCGGCGGCCAGGTGCCGGGTGAGCTCAACTTCGCCCAGGGGAACCTGGAGACCAGCTACACCGGGCAGCGCATCCTGGCCTGGTTCGACCGCTACCTCCAGCACCGGCACGGCACCGACACCGGCCCCGCCTTCGCGTACTACCGCTCCTATCAGAGCGGCTACGGCGAAGCCCGCACGGTCCCCGCCCCGTCCCAGAAGCTGTACCTCTCCGGCGACGGGAAGCTCGTCGACAACCGGCGCAAGGTCGAAAGGGGCAGCCGTACGTACACGAACCTGCTCACCCCCACCAGCCACTCCGAGTTCTCCCTCGCGGGCTCGCTCGGCCTGCCGGACCCCAAGCCGTTCGACACCCCGGGCACCTATCTGGGCTGGTCCACCGCTCCGCTCACCGAGGCGGTCGACGTCGTCGGCTCGCCGAAGGCGACGCTCAAGGTCGTCTCGCCGGTGGCCGCACGGGCCCAGCGGTCCGGCGACGGAGCGGACAAGCTCGTCCTCTTCGCCAAGGTCTACGACGTGGCGCCCGACGGGACGAAGACGCTGGTCAACCGGCTCGTCGCACCCGTTCGCGTACCGGATGTGAACAAGGCGTTCACGGTGAATCTCCCCGGTATCGTGCACCGCTACGAGGCAGGACACCGTCTGGAGTTCGTGATCGCCGCGAGCGACGACGCCTATGTCGGCAACCGGGGCATCAAGCCGGTGACGGTGGTCAGCGCCCCTGGCTCGAAGGGGACGCTGGAGCTCCCGGTCGTCAGCGGATCGCTGCCGGAGTGAGCGCGGGGTGACGCGTTCCCGGGGGCCGCTCCGCCGGGAACGCGTCACCCGTACGGCCCGCCACCTGCCGCGCCCGTGCCGGTCTCTGCCCATGCTTGATCCTGGGGGCGGTGTCACATCCCAGGAGAAGGGCCTGACCATGAGCTCCAAGGAAACATCGGGCGGAGCCCGGAGCGGCCTCGGAGGCCAGTTCACGCCTGCCAGGATCGCGGTGATCGCGCTCGCGGTCCTCGCGCTGGTCTTCATCTTCGAGAACACCCGACAGGTCACCATCCGGCTGCTGATCCCCGAAGTCTCGATGCCGCTCTACATGGCCCTGCTCGCGATGTTCGTGGTCGGCGTCCTGTGCGGCGGCTACTTCTTCAGGCGGCGCAACAAGTGAAGGCCCCGACGGGGGCCGGACCCCTCGCCTGAGTACGCTGGCGCGATGTCTGCCGACGTCATCTATCTCGCCGAGGGCCCCCGCGTGGGCATACGCCACTTCTCGCAGGGCGACGCCGAGGAGTTCACCACGCTGGCCGGGGAGAGCCGCGCCCTGCACCACCCGTGGCTCTCCCCGCCCACCGACGCCGGGGCGTTCATGGTCTACGCGCGGAGGCTGGCCCAGGACCCGGCCAGGGCCGGATTCCTGCTCTGCGAGCGCGACGGCGGTGCGCCGGGCCGTATCGCGGGCTTCATCAACATCAACAACATCGTCGAGGGCGCCTTTCTGAGCGGAGCGCTCGGATACGGCGCCTTCGCGCACTCCACGGGCCGCGGTCTGATGGGCGAGGGCCTCGGCCTGGTGACGCGGTACGCCTTCGGGACCCTGGGGCTGCACCGGCTGGAGGTGAACATCCAGCCCGCCAACAAGGCGTCGATCGCGCTGGTGCGCAGAGCGGGCTACCGGCTGGAGGGGTACTCGCCGGACTTCCTGCACATCGACGGGGCGTGGCGGGACCACGAGCGCTGGGCGATCACCGCGGAAATGCTCTCCCGCACCTGACGGAGCGCTTCAGCGGCCCTTGCGGTTGATCTTCATCGTGTCCATGTCGGTGACGGTCGAGCGCAGATCGCGGAAACCGTGCCCGAGGGACCTGAGCGCCGTCTCCGCACGGTCCTCGGCGATCGCGCCTGCCATCTCCTCGCCGTCCGCCGCGTCCGAGACGACGGCATAGCGGTACGAGAAGTGCTTGAGCACGGTGTCGTAGGTGAGCGAGCCCTCCTCGCTGAATTTCATCCCCGCGAGGCCGTGCTCACCGGCCCCGGCGAGCAGCTCGGTGCGGGACGCGTCCGTCAGGCCGTCCCAGACTCCCCGGACGATCACCCGGTACGTGTGCTGCGTGCTCATCTCCGCTGCCCCATTCACTCGCTCCACCACAGGCCGTTGACGATCTAGGGTACGGCGCTGACGATGGGCTCATGCGACGCATCGTGGTCATCGACGCCCCGTCCAACCTGGGTCTGCGGCCGCCGGCCCCGGGGACCGTCCCCGGCTGCTACAAGCTGGCGGGCGCGCTGCGGGAGCAGCGCCTGGTGCAGCGGCTCGGGGCGTACGAGGGCGGGGTCGTCGTGCCGCCCCGCTACGACCGCGGGGTATGGCAGGAGGGGGACGGCGTCTTCAACGCGGCCGCGATCGCCGCGTACACGCCCCGGCTGGCCGACCGCATCGAGCGGCATGTGCGGGCGGGGGACTTCCCTCTCGTCCTCGGCGGCGACTGCTCGATCCAGCTCGGCGCCTCGCTCGCCCTGCGCCGGATCGGCCGGTACGGCATCGCGGTGATCGACGGGTCGTCGGACTTCAGGCACCCGGGGAACTCGGACGGCGTCGGGGCCGCGGCGGGGGAGGAGCTGGCGCTCGCCACCGGGCGCGGGCAGGACGACCTGACCGATCTGGAGGGGTTGCGTCCGTACGTACGCGACGAGGACATCCGGGTCTTCGGCATCCGCGACTACGACGAAGAGCGCGCGGAACTGGGCGAGTTGAAGATCCCGACCATGTCCGTCGGCGAACTGCGCCAGTGGGGTGTGGCCGAGCTCGCGGACGCCGCCGTGCAGACCCTCGAAGCCCCGGTGACCAAGGGGTTCTGGGTCCATCTGGACGCCGACGTCCTGGACCCGTCCGTGATGCCCGCCGTGGACAGCCCCGATCCGGGCGGGCTGCTCCCCGACGAACTGCGGGTGCTGCTCGCGAGGCTGCTGCGGTCCGAGCGCTGCGTGGGGCTCAATCTGACCGTTTACGACCCGGACCTTGACCCCGAAGGGGTTGCGGGCGCACTCTTCGCCGACCTTGTGGTGGACGCTTTTGCGCAATCCTGACCCGGGGAACCCCTGGTCAGCAGGGCTCGGCCAGTGTTCCATGGTCACCAAGGCAATCGATCGAGGAGGCTGCCTTGGCCACGACTGTGCGACGTGCCGTACTGACTCTGCCCGCCGCCCCGTTGGGGCCGGAGAATCCGCTGCCGGCGCTCCGGCCGCTCGACGAGACGCATGTCGTCGACGTTGCCGAAGAGGGCCGGCGCGACCTCCCCCGGGACATGGCGCGGCAACTGGGTTACGAACCGCTCCGTACCCTTCTGCCCGTCCGCGTCCTCGACGGATACGGGCGGGAGCGGACCCCGACCGGTCTTGACGCGATCATCATCGAGAACGACCGGTTGCGGGTCACGGTCCTGCCCGGCCTCGGCGGCCGTATCCAGTCCCTCTTCCACAAGACGACCGGCCGCGAACTGCTCTACCGCAACCCGGTCCTGCAGCCCGCCGACTTCGCCCTCAACGGCGCCTGGTTCTCCGGCGGCATCGAGTGGAACATCGGCGCCACCGGCCACACCACCCTCACCTGTGCCCCGCTGCACGCCGCCGTCGTCCCCGCCCCCGACGGCGGCGAGATGGTCCGCCTCTGGGAGTGGGAGCGGCTGCGCGACCTGCCCTACCAGGTGGACCTCTGGCTCCCCGCCGACTCCGACTTCCTGTACGTCGGCGTGCGCATCCGCAACCCGCACGAGCAGGCCGTCCCCACCTACTGGTGGTCCAACATCGCCGTCCCCGAGGACGAGACGACGCGGATCGTCGCGCCCGCCGACGAGGCCTGGCACTTCGGGTACGAACGCAGTCTGCGCCGGGTCCCCGTACCCGAGTTCGGTGGCGTGGACCGCAGCTACCCGCTGCGCAGCGAGCACGCGGCGGACTACTTCTACGAGCTCCCCGAGGACGCCCGCCGCTGGATCGCCTCACTCGACGCGACGGGCCAGGGCCTCGTCCAGACCTCCACCGACCAGCTGCGCGGCCGCAAGCTCTTCCTCTGGGGCTCGGGGACCGGCGGACGCCGCTGGCAGGAGTGGCTGACCGAGCCGGGCACCCCGGGGTACGCGGAGATCCAGGCCGGCCTGGCCCGCACCCAGCTGGAGCACATCAAGCTCGAAGCGGGCGCGGAGTTCAGCTGGCTGGAGGCGTACGGACCGCTCGCCGGCGACCCCGCCGCGGTGCACGGCGCCGACTGGACCGCCGCCCGTACGGAGGCCGAGGCGCGACTGGAGGCGGCGCTGCCCCGCGCCCAGGTCGACGCGGCGTACGAGGCCTGGCGCCCGTACGCCGACCACGAGCCCACCGAGACGCTGGCCACCGGATCGGGCTGGGGCGCCCTGGAAGTCCTGCGCGCGGGCCACAAGCTCCCCGGCACCCCCTTCGACGAGTCGGCGCTCGACGAGGAGCAGGCGCCCTGGGCGGAGCTCTACCGCTCGGGCACCTTCCCCGTGCCGCGCCGCGTCATCCCGCCGGGCCCGACCCTGGTGGCCGCGCACTGGCGCGACATGCTGGAGACCGCACCCGCCGAACCTCTCACCGAGTACCACCTCGGTGTCGCCCAGTGGCATGCGGGGGACACCGCGCAGGCGGTCCGCAGCTGGGAGCGCGGGCTCG
>NZ_JAFLRJ010000378.1 GCF_017315755.1 Streptomyces beijiangensis | reverse complement strand
CTCCCACGCCCAGCCCCTCGGACAGTGCGACGCCGACTCCGACGCCCACACCGACCCCGTCCCCCTCGGACAGCTGCCCGGCCAACTGACGCCGCTGACCCAGCAGTTCCCGAAAGTGCCCGGCCGCACCCGCGGCCGGGCACTTTCGCGTCCGCCGGCCCCGGCCGTCCGGTGCAACGTGTTCTCATCTGGCCGCCGCATTGCTACGGTGCCCCAGCCCCGAAGCCCTGACGCTGTATCAGATTCCCTGGAGGCCGAGTATGCGCGCCCTCATAGCCGCCGCCATCGGGCTGGCGGTCGCCCTCGCCCTCGTCCTCACCATCTCGGCGATCGGCGCCCCCTCCGGCCACACCTCGCCGAAGCCCTTGCTCACCACAGTCCCCGGCCCCACGAAGTAACGGAGGGCGGTCATGCGCCGTAAAGCCAGTCTGATCCTGCTCGCCTTCGCGGTGTTCTTCACCGCCCTGTCCCCACTGGTGCGCTGGTACGCCTTCCCGCGCCTCGCCAAGGTCCCGGCCAACCAGTACCAGGAGACGGTCCTGGAGGCGAAGGACGCGACCCTCATCAACTACAAGAGCCTGAAGGCCGAGAAGGTCCCCAAGGTCACCATCGTGCAGACCCTCAAGGGCAATGTGGAGGAGTCGAACCGGATCGAGAAGAGCGCGGGCAAGGACGTCGTCGTCTGGGACGCGCTCTCCTACATCGTCGACTCCAAAGGGGGAATGGTCTCCAAGGTCCCCGAGCGCTACATCTTCGACGCCCACAGCCAGGCCCCCGTGCACGCGACCGGCGAAATGGTCGACGGCGATCAGGTCTCCCGCGAGGGCATCGAGTTCAAGTGGCCCTTCCTGACCGAGAAGCGCGACTACGAGTACTTCGACGCACAGACCCGCAAATCCGCACCCATCCACTACAAGGGCACCGTGAAGTACCGCGGCCTGGACGTCTACTACTTCGAGCAGGACATCGCCTGGACGCAGGTCGCGATGCCCAAGACGATGCCGATCGCGGGCGTCACTCCCGCGATCATCAAACAGACCGGCCTGACCCGCTGGTACAAGACGAAGCGGATGTTCTGGGTGGACCCGCTCACCGGCGGCCCCGTCAACGGGGAGGAGATCCAGCAGAACGAGCTGCGCAACGCCACCGCTCTGTTCGGCCACGACAAGGTCACGGTCTTCTCCGGACACGTCAAGATGCGCCAGGACTACCTGGACTCCACGTACAACCTGGTCAAGAAGAACCGTGTGCTCATCCTGGCCTTCACTTCCTACGTCCCCTGGGGCTCCCTCGGGCTGGGCGTGCTGCTGCTCGCCCTCTCCCTGTTCCTGGAGGCGCGCAGCCGCCGCCCCGGACCCGAGCAGGTGACCGAGACGGAACCGGAGCCGGTCACCGCTTGAGGCGCGCGTTGGTGAACCGGGTCGCTGCGGCGGCCGAAGGGTCCTCCGGCCAGGGGTGCTTGGGGTAGCGTCCCCTCAACTCGGCCCGCACCGACCGGTATCCGTCCTTCCAGAAGGACGCGAGATCGGCGGTGACGGCCGCCGGCCGCCCGGCGGGCGACAGCAGATGCACCAGTACGGGCACCCCGGCCACCGTCGGCGTCTGCGCCAGCCCGAACATCTCCTGCAACTTCACTGCCAGCACCGGCTGTTCACCCCCGTACTCCACCCGGATACGCGACCCGCTCGGCACCTCGATGCGCTCCGGTGCGAGCGCGTCGAGGCGGGACGCCTCACCGGTGGCCCACGGAAGCAGCCGGTTCAGGGCCTGCCCGGCCTCGATCCGCCCCAGGTCGCTCCTGCGCCGCGCCCGCGACAGCTCGGGCTCCAGCCAGGAGTCGGCGGCATCGAGCAGCGCCTCGTCCGTCACATCGGGCCAGCCGCCGCCCACCACCCGGTGCAGGAAGGCCAGCCGCTCACGCAGCCCCTGCGCATCGCGCGTCCACCGCAGCAGCCCGAGGCCCTCCGTACGCAACCCCTCCAGCAGGGCTTCCCGTACGAGTGCGGGCTCCGGACTCCGCAGATTGCGCACCGCGAGTTCCACCGCGCCCAGCCGCTCCACCCGCCGTGCCACGACGTCGCCGCCGTCCCAGCGCACCTCCTCGCCGGCGGAGAGCAGATGCCCGGCGGCCAGCCGGGCGGTGTCCTCGTCGATCACCGCGGCGA
>NZ_JAFLRJ010000377.1 GCF_017315755.1 Streptomyces beijiangensis | reverse complement strand
GTGCCGCCGAAGGTGGAGTACACCGCCAGCGACGTGGCCCGGGAGCTCGAGAGCGCCTTCGAGCAGCTCGGGACATGGGTCGAGCGCCACCACGAGTACATCGCCGCCGCGCAGGAGGCGTACGACACTGGACGCGTCGGTGTCGTCGCGCCCTGAGGTACTCGGGTAACTGCCCACCCACCAGCCACAATTCACCTACTGGTCAGAAACTCAAGTGAACGGCTCACAGCGGGTGTTGTAGCCGTTGACGCAGGTGCGGATGGCGTCCTTGAAGTCGGTCACGGACTCGAAGGTCCCGCGCCGTATGGCCTGCCGGGTGATGATCCCGAAGAAGATCTCGACCATGTTCAGCCACGAGCAGGAGGTGGGGGTGAAGTGCATGGTGGTGCGGGGGTTCTTCGCCAGCCACGCTGTGACGTTGGCGTGTTTGTGGGTGCCGTAGTTGTCCGCGATGACATGCAGTTTCACCCGCAGATTACCCAGCGCCTCGATCCCCGACTCGCTATACCGGCCAAGCCACTTGAGCACTGTCGGGCGCGAGGACCCCAGCCGCTCGGCGATCTCCGTTTTCTCCACCCCGTCCCCCGCCAGCAACAAAATCCGCGCCCGCTGCACCAGACCGGACGGCGCCGTGGACACTGGCGACTGCGGAATAACCGGCGGGTCTTGGTGGCGAGTTGGTCCCGGTTCCGAGCCCGGTGACTCTTGGGCAGGCTGTGCTTCAGATCCCCGTTGACGAGCTCGTCGGGGTTCACCTCGGGCGAGCACGGCGGCAGGCAGTGCAGACCGGTTGCCAGTGCGCCGCACGATCGGGGTCCTCCCCTTCCCACTTCAGGCCCGTTCGCTGACCTGGTCGCAGCGCATCTGGACCCGGCCAGCGAAGAGCATCTCACCGCCCTCGAGTACCGCCTGCCACACTCGACTTGGCGCCGGTAACTGACCGGGATCTCCTTAGTGCCGCTCATATCCCCGGCGGAGCTCCCAGTCGGTCACCGCGGCGTCGTAGGCCTCCAGCTCGACGCGCGCCATGTTGGCGTAGTGGGCGACGACCTCGTCCCCGAAGGCCGCCTGGGCGATGGGGCTTGCCGACCAGAGGGCGGCGGCCTCGCGGAGGGTGGTCGGGACGTGCTCGTAGTCGGCCGTGTAGGCGTTGCCGGGGCACGGCTCGGGGAGTTCGAGCTTCTGCTCGATTCCGTACAGGCCGGCCGCGACCAGTCCCGCGACGGCGAGGTGCGGGTTGACGTCTCCGCCGGGGAGGCGGTTCTCGAAGCGCATCGAGCGGCCGTGGCCGACGACGCGCAGGGAGCAGGTGCGGTTGTCGTGGCCCCAGGCGACGGCCGTGGGGGCGAACGAGCCCGGCTGGAACCGTTTGTAGGAGTTGATGTTGGGTGCGTACAGCAGGGAGAAGTCACGCAGCGCGGCCAGCTGTCCGGCGAGGAAGTGGCGCATGACCGGCGACATCCCGTCGGGGCCCTCGCCCGACATGACGCTCTTGCCCGGCTCGTCGACCGACTGGAGCGAGAGGTGGATGTGGCAGGAGTTGCCCTCGCGCTCGTTGTACTTGGCCATGAAGGTCAGCGAGACGCCCTCCTGCGAGGCGATCTCCTTGGCGCCGGTCTTGTAGACGGCGTGCTGGTCGCAGGTGACGAGCGCCTCGTCGTACTTGAAGGCGATCTCGTGCTGCCCCGGGTTGCACTCGCCCTTCGCGGACTCGACGGTCAGTCCGGCCACCGCCATCTCGTTG
>NZ_JAFLRJ010000376.1 GCF_017315755.1 Streptomyces beijiangensis | reverse complement strand
ACCCCCCGCCAAGCCACACCAGTTCGACCCCGCTCACCCCACCCGTACCTGGGCAACGGCACTGCGCCGGACCCCGGTATCGATGTGGAACGACGACATCGCCGACCACGCAGCCGCCCTGACCTACTACGCCATCCTCACCGTGCTCCACCAGATGCTCACCCAGCACTCCGCTGGGCCCACCGCATCATGCTGACCGCCTTGGCCCTGCTCGCCCTGCTGGTCGTCAGCGCCCTCGGGCTGGTGCTCAGCGGACCGATCGCCGAAGACCTGGGCCGCAGACTGCACCTCGACGCGGCCGTAGCGCTCATCTGGACCTTCGCCCGCTGGTCCTCGTCGTCTTCCACACTGGCCCCGCCCCGGCACGCCGAGACCACCACAGCCTGCCCGGCGGCATCCTGGCCGCCACCCTGTGGCTGACCGTCTCCGGCGCCTTCGCCCTCTACACCACCCTGCTCGGCACCTACAACCGTCTCTACGGCTCACTTGCCGGGATAGTGGTCTTCCTGATCTGGCTCTGGCTGTCCAACCTCGCCGTGCTCGCCGGCGCCCAGTTCACAGCTGAACTCGGCAAGCACCGGCCGAGCACCCCCAGACCGCTGCCGCGATCGTCCACGACCTGTCCGCCTCATGACTGAAGGCGTAGGACTTCAGGAAGTCCTACGCCACCGAGCTGGCGGCCACGTACATTCGCCGCCTGGCGCCGGCCTCGGAGCTCTCTCCTTGCTGACCTCGGTCATTCCAGGATGGCTTCAGGTCACGTCACCATCGAAGCCGACCATCATCTCCAGCTACGCGCTTGTTCCGTCCATGTCGTCAGAGTCGGAACTGTTCAGACGACAAGGTCCGAGCCATGCGTTTCTGATGGCAGGCCGCGGGTCGTGACGAGTCGGGCACTGCCGTCTGCCAACTGGTAGGAAAGGCCCACCACGGCCGTCCGTCCGGCCGTCACCTGGTCGGCGAGCACTCGGGAGCGATCCATGAGCAGGTCGACAGTGTGCCTTATGTGCTCGGCGATGATGTCGTCGTCCCGGGTGAGTCCGGAGGCGCGGGCCGACAGGACACTGGGAGTGACGCGCTCCACCACGTCGCGCACGTACCCAGTTGTGCTGACGCCATCGTCCAGGGCGGCACGAGCGGCCGCGACCGCGCCACATGAGTCATGGCCCAGCACCACGACCAGCGGGCAGTCCAACACGCTCACCCCGTACTCGATACTGCCCAACACCTCGGGCCCCGCCACATGGCCTGCGGTACGGACCACAAAAAGATCACCGAGTCCCCGGTCGAAGATAATCTCGGCGGCCAGCCGTGAGTCGGAGCAGCCGAAGAGCACAGCGAACGGTTGCTGCCCGGGCGCGGTCTCGGCGCGGCGCACGGCGTCCTGATTCGGGTGCTGCGGCGCCCCCGCGATGAACCGCTGGTTGCCGGCCAGCAGTAGTTCGAATGCTTCGGACGAAGTCAAGGGCTTCGCGTGAGTCATGACCGCAGGCTACGAGGAGGCCCAGTTCACAACTGCGCCGGGGTACTCAGAACAATGCGCGGGTATGGGAAACGAATATTTGTCCCGTAAATAATCTTTGACGTGACAGGAGCGAGGCAGCCTCCCGTCATCACCGGGCGTCTATCCGGCGCAGCTGAGGTTGTGCAGGCGGGCGATGCCAGGCAAGGCGAGATGGACGCCGTCACCCTTGAGGCGGCAGTCACGGAAGATCTTCCAGGTCTTCATCCGGGCGAAGACGTGCTCGAATCGAGCACGAACCTGACCTGTTCGAGCAGTTGTGCGCCCGCTTCCAGTCGGGCAGTTCCTCGCCGGATCTGGCGCCCACGAGCAAGACCCTGTGGACGGATGCCTCCAGCAGGCCACCGACCACCTCACCACCCTCCCGTCGAAGAGAGGCTCACCGCCCTGGCCGCCCTCCGCCACGCCACCCTCAACGCTCTGCGCCACCGCCGAACACGACGCCGTGACCGCCACCCGCACCCAGGGCTGGCCCCCCGCAGGCTGACAAGCTCCCTATCGCTGTCCGTGGGTATATGAGCGCTCCGGGCAATGTCGCCTCACCACGGTCGGCACACCGCTGCCCGGGGCGATTGACGACGCCCGGGCAGCGGGGGTACCGGTCTTCACGCTTGTCGCATGCTGTTTTCAGAGCAGTACACCAAGGCCGATGCCCAGGCCGATCCCGATCCCGACGCCGCCGTAGCCGTGGTCCCAGTTGTGGTCCCAGCCATGGTGGTGCCATCCGTCGTGGCCCCAGTCGTCGTCACTCGGGGCACCCGCCACGGCCACGGTCGCCTGCGTGGGGGTGGCAGCCTCAGCGGCACCGGCCAGAGGGATCACCGCGGCGGCCGTAAGGGCGGCGACGGAAAGGACGCGGGCGAGGGTCTTCTTCACGGTCAAACTCCCTATCGAACGAATGCGGACATTTGCCACGCTACGGCGACCAACCACACAGGGCGACTCGAAGGGTTACCCGCCGTGATCGACCTCTCTGACGCCAATGGCCAACAGCCGCAACGTTTTGGTGGTTTGAGGTGCGATGACGAGTGGCGCCGAGGTGCTGTGTGGGCAGGTTGGGGCGCGGGAGTCGGGTGGTGTGCCATCTGGGGCGGGAGCCGGTCCTCGCTGCCCCCGTCCTTCTCAGCGAAGGTCACCGACACGGACGGTGACAACGCCCAGGGCCAGTACGAGATCACGGCCGACCCGGCCTACGCCTATGCGGCGTACGTTAAGACGGTGGCCTCCGGATCCACCTCCACCCTGGTCGTCCCCGCCGCCAGTGCTTTCCCCGCCGGTGTCCATCTGCGCTACCGCGCCCGTGCCTATGACGGCACCGACTACGGACCCTGGTCGGGCTACACCACCTTTGTGATGAACACCGGTCTGCCGGCCGCACCCGCCGTCTCCTGCGCCACCTACGGCCAGGACACCTGGACGACCAAGGCGGCCGGCGCGGTGACCTGCACCCTGGACACCGCCTCCACCGACGGGCAGGGCTACTCCTGGGGCCTGAACGACCCGGCCACGCCCAAGCGCGGCGACGACACCGTGGACGGCAACGGCGGCGACCGGTGTCGTGATCGTCGACCGCAGTGCCGAAGGCACCTGGCAGGCCCTGTCCTGGTCCGGGCTATCAGCCGGGCCGGCTGGAAATGAGCCGTGGGACAGCGGACCGGCGGGCCAAGCGATGTAGTACGCCCACCTTCAAAGCATCCGCATCCTTCCCGTATCGCCGACCTGCCCACTTGTCACGGTCCAGCAGTGCGCCGCCCGATGGAGGGCCAGAGACTCCTACGCGCGGCGGCTGCTCGCCCCCCTCACCGCCCCAACCCGCGATGTCCTGACCGGTGCTCGCCAGTACGACCAGCAGGAAGCCGAGGCCGCCCGCGCAGCGCGACCGGGGTCGCGGGCGTCGGTGACGATCGTCTGTAGGTCCCGCTCCGTGGGCAGTTGGTGGTCGCGGACGATGTCGGTACGACGCCCGCGACCCCGGTCGCGCTG
>NZ_JAFLRJ010000375.1 GCF_017315755.1 Streptomyces beijiangensis | reverse complement strand
TCGTCACCGACCTGGTCGGCGCTCCCACCGAACTCGTCGACGAACACGGGGACATCGCATGGCGGTCCCGCTCCACGCTGTGGGGCGCCACGGTGTGGAGCCGCGCGGCCACGGCGTACACACCGCTGCGCTTCCCGGGCCAGTACTTCGACCCCGAGACCGGACTGCACTACAACTACTTCCGTCACTACGATCCCGAGACGGCCCGCTACCTCACCCCGGACCCGCTCGGCCTCGCCCCAGCTCCCAACCCGCTCGGCTATGTCCGGAACCCGCACCTGTGGACCGACCCGTTGGGGCTGTCCGAGTGCACGGACGACGACGTCGTGACCGTCTACCGCAAACAGACGGACCACCCGCTCAGCCAGCGCGTGCACATCGGCGACAATGGTGAAGTGACCATCACGGGTGACGGGAAGCTCTACCTCAACATGAGCGGCGATCTCCGGCATACCACGGAGTTCCGTGGCGAAGACGGGCAGATCGTGTCATTCGACGTGCCCCGCGAGTATCGCGATTCGCTCCGGGACGACGCCATTCCGCAGAACCGCGATGATCATCCCGATGGCGCGTCCTTCACCCGTCAGGAATGGAAACAGCTTCTGCAGGAGTATCCGGAGATATCGGACCCGACAAAGGGGACGGACCTCTACGGAATCTCCGGGAAGCTGCTCGACGGGCTTCGTGGGCACATAATTCCAGGATCGGGTCACGTAGTCCAAGAAGGGTAAGTTCTAGTTCGGTGATGCACAGCGTGAAAAGTCTCGAAGCGGAACTCCAACGTGTCGGCAACCGCCCCGGGTTCGACTCGGCACCGCCGGTGCTGTGTGAATTCACGGTGGATGTGGACGGCGACACCGGGGAGTACGTCCGTCGTCTGCGGTCCGTGCTCGCGGTCGCGGTCCGCCTGGGCGGCACTGCGGATTTCGACGCGGATGACCTGCCGGCCGACGGTGTGCCCGACTGGTTCGCCGCGATCAGTCCGGAGCCCTCGGCGGCCCCGGAGCAGGCGCCCGAATTCGCGAGGCGTGGCAGGGAGGCCTTCGTCCGCGACATGGAGAGCCGGCCGTGGGCCTTGCAGGACTGGCTCTTCCGGTTCGACCCCGAGGACGACTCCCGGGGGTGGGAGTGGTGGGACGCCACGCAGCCGGGGGACTCGAAGGTCCGCCTGTGGGTCGACAGCTGGGGCGAGTCCTTTTTCGGCTGCCAGGAGCTGCGATGGCTGGCCTACACGGCCGGCGCGCTGCATGTCGACGGGCCTGCCGTCCAGCGGACCGGGGCATGGGCGGCAGAAGCCGGCGGGGAGGACGTCGATGACTGACCGGCTGGTGCGAGCCGCCTTTACGGAATCCACCGTCACCGTGTACCAGGCGTACCCGGCGGCCATCGCTGATCCGGCCGTGGAAGCAGGGACGTTCGTGTCCCCTTTCAAGGTCGAGCGCATGACGTGGATCAAGCCGTCATTTCTCTGGATGATGTACCGGTCCGGATGGGCGGAGAAGCCGGGACAGGAGCGCGTGCTCGCGGTCGAGATCACACGGGCCGGATTTGAATGGGCTCTGGGGCATGCGTCATTGAGCCACTTCGACCGTACCGTCCATTCCGCCAAGGAGGACTGGCGCGCGGAACTCAAGGAGAGCCCGGTTCGGATTCAGTGGGATCCTGACCGGTCGATGACCCTGAATCCGCTCGAATACCGGGCGATCCAGGTGGGACTTTCGGGGGAGTCCGTGAAGCGGTACGTCGAGGAGTGGATCACCGGCATCACGGACATCACCCCACTGGTGCACTCGATACGCTCCGACATCCGTGCCGGGGATGTGCGGGAAGCGGCACGCAAACTGCCGGACGAAGTCCACTACCCGCTGAGCGACGCACTCCGGCAGCGCGTCGGCGCTCACGGCTAGCGCCACCGTGGGGGCAGTGGGACAGGCATGAAGCCCGCCCCACCATC
>NZ_JAFLRJ010000374.1 GCF_017315755.1 Streptomyces beijiangensis | reverse complement strand
GCGTAGGCGGCGGCGCCCGCCCGGCTCCTGGGCTGGTTGGGGAGGTTCGGGGCGGTCGCCGCCGCCTACGCGGTGTTCCAGGCGCTGTTCGGCGTACTGCCCGACGACCTGTCGGGCAGTGTCTCGCGGTACTGCATCTCCGCGCTGGGCGGTATCGCGGTCGGCTCCGTCACCTTCCTCTCGGCCGCCCTGCTGCAGGCCAGAGCCGCGCGCAACGCGGCGGTCGAGGCCGTCAGGGACGCACCCGGGCCGCTGCCCGCCGTGGTCGAGGCCGCCTGCACGGGGCTCGCGGCCGAACTGGCCTCCGTGGAGGACGCCGGGCGCGGACGTCTCACGGGCTGGCCGCACTCGCTGGGCGAGGGCGATCCTCCCGTACGGCCGACTGCGTACGGCACCGTCTACGGCCTGCTCATCAGCCTGGAACTCGGCCTGCCCGACGCCCGGTTGAGGACCTCAGACCTGGTGGACACCCTGTGGCGGCTGCGGCTCGACGGCGGCGGCTGGGCGGCCAGGTCGCAGGGGGCGATGGCGCGGGCCGAGGTCACCGCGCTCGTGCTCGGCGCGCTGGCGCGGGCGGGCGCCGATCCGGTACGCCTCGCCGAGGAGGCCGCCATCTGCGAGACCCTGCTCACCCAGGACCGGGACCCCTCCGGCTACGACGTCAGCTTCGTCGTGACGACCGTGATCCGCGGCCTGCTCAAGGCCGCCCCCTCGGCGGCGGCACTCCCCCGGCTGCGCGACGCCCTGGTGGACGGCGCGGTCGTCGATCCCGAACGCCGCCATCTGCACGCCTGGGGCTCCCGGCTGACCGCGCCCCGCGGCGAGACCCTCGCACCGACCGCGGTGCACACCGCACAGGCCGTCGTCGCGCTGGAGCGCGCGGCGAAGACTCTCGGCGAGGACCGGCAGGCCCGTCTGGTGCGCGAGGACGGCATCCGCTGGCTGCTGAGCTGCCCGCAGGAGGAGCACACCGCCTGCCCGGATCTGGCGAACAAGTACGGGGTGGTGCGCCGCCGCAGCCCCCTGGACCCGGACCAGCGCGAACAGTTGACGGTCCGTCACTTCGGGGCGGCCTGGCTCGCCCGCGCCCTGATGAGCACCGGCGCGCGCGAGGTGGCCGCCGAGGATCTCCACGAGGACGTCTGGCAGCGTCAGCTCGCGGGCGCGGTCGGCTCGGTCTGGGCGCAGCAGCAGGACGGCATATGGCGCTGGGCGGACGGCGATCTGGACCGCCCGCTGTGGATGACGTATCAAGGGCTTTCCGTACTGCGTCGGCACGCCCTTCTGGTCTACCGGCCGCATCCCTGACCGCACCCGGGAGACTCCCCATGCATGTCGCCGCCGCACTCGACCAGCTGCAGTCCGCGCTCGGCCCGGCCAGGACCCGGCCGCCACAGGACACTGCCAGGGAAGTTCTGGCCGAGCTGGCACAGCCGGACCGGCTGCGTCCCCTCTTACGCGAACTCGCCGACGGGGCAGGTGACATGGAGCAGTGCGCCCAGCTCTCGTACCGCCATGTCCTCGGCTTCGACAAGCTGCTGCTGCTCCCGGGGAAGCCGCACTTCATGCTGCGCGCCCATGTCTGGCGCGCGCAGGACGGCGAGGCGCCGCCCGAGGACATCCACAACCACCGGTGCGCGATCGCCTCGTACGTGCTGCTCGGCGGCGTACGGATGGAGCTGTACGAGGAGGCGGAGGAGGGCATCGCCGCGGCCGGCTACCAGGAGACCCTGGAGGGGCCCGAGGAGGACTGGCGCCTCGAGCCCACGGGTGAGGCCCGGCTGCGGAGGCTGTACTCGGCGCGGCATGCGACGGGCAGCAGTTACGCGCTGGCGGCGCACATGCTGCACCGGGCGACCGGCGGTGCGGACGGGACCGCGGTGACGCTGTTCCTGGAGACCGAGGGCGTACAGGACAGGACCCGGGTGTTCAGGACGGCCACGAGCACCGCGCGCCCCGAGCGCACCACGAAGTCACTGCTGTCGGTGAAGGAGTACCAGGCCGAACTCGACGCGCTCTCAGAGCTGTTGGTCCCCTGAGCCCGAGTCGATGACCTGCATGATGACGGTGCGGTTGTAGGCGTCCACGGGGACCGAGTCGAGCTCTTCGGGCTTCACCCAGAGGGCCCGCTGGTCCTCGTGCGGCAGCCGCACCTCGGTGGTAAGCGGGCGCACCAGGAAGTTCGACTGGTGGTTCCTGACCGGGCGGCCCTGATAGTCGCTGTCGAAGTCGGAGGTCCCTGCCAGCCGTACGACCTCGCCGAGGATCCCCGTCTCCTCCTCGAGCTCGCGCAGCACCGCCGCCGCGGGGGTCTCGCCGGGATCCAGCTTCCCGCACGGCACACCCCACACATTGGGCAGGAACCGCTCGGTCTTGCTTCGTCGTACGACAAGAACCAGGCCGTCGTCGACGACGACGGCCGCGGCCAGTTGCTTGGAGTCCACAGCGCCTCGCACGGCGGGAGGAGGGGCCGGAGCCCTGGGCACTACTACGCTACCCGCACCCGGCCCGTACCTCCCGCCGTGCGGCGTTTGGGTACCCGATGGTTACGAAGGCGGGCGCACCGAGCTCGCCGGAACGAGCCCCTTGGCGCGCAGTTCACCCAGGACGAGCTGCGCGAACGCGGCGGCGCCGGTGGCGGAGGTGTGGGTGTTGTCCTTCTTCTCGTTGTAGAGGTAGTACGCCTTGGAGCCCTCGGGGCCGAGCGCCTCGACGCGCGCCTTGCTGAGGGCGGTGAGGTCGACGAGCGGGGTGTGCTGCTCGGTGGCGAGGGTGCGGAGCTCGGCGGGGAGGTCGACGCCGAGGCCGTTGACGATCAGCGCGGTGCCGTTGTCCAGGGTGCCGTCGGCGTTGAACCAGCGGCGGACGATCGGGGTGACCAGGACGGGACGGCCACCCTCGGCCCGGATGCCCTCGATCATCGCGGTGAGATTGGCGCGGTAGGTGTCGCGGTCGGTCTGCTTGTCGTTGTGGGCGAGCTGGACGAGGACGAGGTCGCCGTGGTGGATGCGCGTCCTCAGCGTGGCGAAGAGCGCGGGGTTGTCGAGGAAGGTCTGTGAACTCTCGCCGGAGTCGGCGTAGTTGGCGACGGATATCCGGTCGGTGAGGTACTGCGGGAGCTGCTGGCCCCAGCCGTTGTAGGGGTCGCCGGGCTGGTCGCAGACGGTCGAGTCGCCGGCGAGGAGGATCTGGGACGTGCGGACCCTGGTGACACGGAGGGCGGCGAGCTGCGGGGCGGCGCCGTCAAAGGTGAGGTCGAGTCCGGGGGTTCCTCCGGGCCCCGTGGGCTCGCCCTCGGGGGTGCGGACGTCCACGGTGAAACTGCGGCGCACGCGCTCGCCGGGGGCGTTCGGGGTCTCGGCGAGCACGGCTCTGCGGGTCTCGGCGGTGACGCGGGTGGCACCTGCTTCCGTACCCCCGCCGAGGAGGGCCGAGACGCGGTACGTGCCGGGGGCGACGTCGAAGTGGCAGACGAAGGGGGCGGTCGCGGTGCAGTGGCCGAGACCGCCCCGACGGGGACTGGCCTGGGCGGGGACGGCGGTCAGGGCGGCTGCGGCGGTGATGGCGGCCAATAGTGCGGTACCGGCTCTGCGCATGGCGAAGCTCCTCTGATCAACCCGATTGAAAGGATTCAGAGCGAGGACCGTACCGCGCGGGAGCAAGCGCTTTCTACCACTGGGACAAGAGAAAAAAGGCCGGACAGGACCGCGGGGAGGCGGTCCTGTCCGGCCCCGGACACGGAGCCCAGCGGGGCTATTCGAGGAGCTCCGCGTACGAGCCCATGGCCATGGCGATGTCGGCCTGGGCCCAGAACCGGTGGTAGGTGAAGGTCGGCGCGGCGCCGCCCTTCAGATAGGCCTCGACCTTGGACCAGGCCGGGTCGTTCTTGTAGAAGGAGCGGATCGACTCGAAGGTGGACGTGGAGTCGACCTTGTCGCCGTTGGGCATGGTGCCGGTCCAGCCGCTCGGTACGTACACCGGGTCGTCGAAGCGGCTGTAGTCGGTACGCGTCTCGGGCGTCGCGATGCCCAGCGCGTCCTGGTTGTGGTCCCACATGCCGTCGAGCAGCGCCTTGGCCGTGGTCTTCGCGGCCGTGTTGCCGGACTTGGCCGCGTAGTAGGACAGGGTCTTGGCGTACGCGGCGGCCACGCCCACGTCATTGGTGTAGTCGGCGACGGTGACGTGCAGGCCCGTGTTGGCGCCCGGGGTCGTGGCATTCCAGGTGTCGGGCGTGCCCGACCACTTGAGCGTCGAGGGGATCTGGTAGGTGCCGTCGGGGTTGATGGTCGTCTTGGAGAGCGCCCAGGCGACCCACTTGTCGAGCACGGCCTTCGCGCTCGCGTTGCCCGTCTGCTGGTAGTACTCCGCGACGCGCTCCATCGACCAGGCCTGGAAGCCGAACCACTGGTTGGACGGCGGGTCCTGGTAGACGGGCGCCTCGTCGTAGAACATCCCGTAGAAGGTCGGGGTGCCGGCCGGCGGGGTGGCGTAGCGCCCCTGCCAGCTGTTGGTGGCGCCGCCCGCGATGGCGCCCTCGCTCGACTGGAGCCAGCGGTAGAACTCCAGCTGCCGGCCGAGGCTGGTGTTCCAGTCGGCCGCACCGGTCGCGGACTTGGGCTTGAGGTCGGCGTAACTGCTCAGTGCGTAGGCGGCCATGGGGTTCTGGTAACCGCCGTGGACATGGCTGGATCCGATGCGCCAGGCCCAGCCCGCCGAGGTGTCGGTGGCGCCGCCCCAGGCGTAGTACCAGGAGAGAAGATAGCTGGAGCTGTTCTTGCCGCTGCCTGCCGGGCAGGCCGTCGGGCCCACGCAGTTGCCGATTTTCTTGAAGTACTTGTCGTACATGGCGTAGCGCAGATAGTCGCCCATCTTGGCCGCCTTGGCGACGGTCGCGGTGACCTGACTGTCCTTGCCCTGCTGCTTGGCCCAGACGTCGGCCCAGTAGGCGGCCTGGACGGCGCGGGCGTCCGCGTCGGGGGCGTCCGTGTACTTCCACTGCTTGGCGTACGAGGAGTCCCCGGTGAAGAGGTCCAGATAGCCGTTCTTTCCGCCGTACGTGAAGTTGTCGCAGGTCGGCTGGGGGACGGTCTCCCAGACGGACTCCTGGGGGCCGCGCTGGAAGGTGTTGATGTAGGAGGGGCCCGTGGCAGTGGGCCCTGCCTCGCACTTCCCGGGTTCGTTGCCGAATCCGTAGGTGTTGTCGACGTCCTGGATCCAGTGCATGCCGTAGACGTCGTCCGTGCCGTACGCGCTCTTCAGCTCGGCGGCGATCGGGTCGTTGCCGACGGAGACCCCGGTGTCGAGCGCCGCGGGGTACTGGGAGGGGAGGTCCCACTCGGGGGCGTACGTCGCGGGTTTCGAGGCGTTGTAGAAACTGTTGGTGGGCTGGTCGGCGTGGGTGGGGATCATGTACTTCTCCATGGTCGCCCACGCGGCGTTGAACTGGCTCCAGTCGCCGGAGATCCTGCCGTACACGGCCTGCAGCCAGATCAGATAGCTGTACGCCTCCGACGTCGTCTCATGGCCGTAGTCCGGGGCCTCGACGATCAGGGTCTCCACGGAGTGGTACGGGATGCCCTCGGGCGAGAAGTAGCCGTTCGCCGGGTTGGTGATCTTGGCGTAGAGATCGAGGAAGCGTGCGTCGTACGCCTTGGTGGCGGCCAGTTCGGTCGCCGTGACCTCGGCCTTGGTGAAGCCGGGGGCGGTCACCGTGAAGGTGGCGGCGCCCGTGCCCGACGCGTTGGCGGTGACGGTCACCTTCTGTGCGGTCGACCAGTTGGCCGGAGTGAAGGTGAGCGAGGCGCCCGCGGTGACGGAGAGGCCGGTGTTGCCCGTGGTGCGGGCGACCGCGGCGGTCACATTGGCGGTGGGCTGCGAGGAGAGCTTCACGTCGAAGGTGGCGGACTTGCCCTGCTGGACGCCGAACTGGGCGGGCGTCGCGACCAGGGACGGACCCGCGGCGACCGTGATGCCGACCGGGGTCGACTCGGCGGAGGCGCCCAGGCTGTCGTACGCCTTCGCGTAGAGCGAGTAACTGCCCGCGGGGACGGCCGCGTAGTCGAACGTGTAGGGAGCGGTGGTGTCGGTGCCCAGCAGGGTGGTGTCGCTGTAGAACTCCATCTTGCTGATCGTCGCGCTGTCGGCGGCCACCGCGGTGGCTGCCATCGGGACGGTGGCGCCCGCGGTGTAGACGGTGCCGGCCCCCGGGCTGGTCAGGACGGTGATGGGGGGCTGGTGGGCGCCGGTGCAGGGGGTGCTGTTGACGGCGAAGGACGTCGGGGCCGTGTTCGTACCGCTGTAGTTGAAGTTGGCGCCGATGGAGGCGGACGCGCCGATGGCGATCGTCTTGTTCCAGTCGAGGTTCGTCGCGGTGACATTCTTCCCGGACTGGGTCCAGTTGGCGCTCCAGCCGCTGGTGAGCGTCTGGCTTCCCGCGTATGCGTACGTCAGCGACCAGCCGTCGATCGCCGCCGTACCGCGGTTGGTGATGCTGAGGTTGGCGGTGAATCCGCCGCCCCAGTCGTTCACCGCGTAGTCGACACTGCACTGGACCGTCGCGGCCTGGGCCGGACTGCCGCCGGCCGCGGTCATCGCCAGGGGCAGCGAGAGCGCGGTGACGAACGCGGTCCACAGGCGTTTCGCACTGCGTGAGCGGGGTCTTCGCGGGCGTGGTCTTCGTAAGGCAGCCATGGGGAGAGGGCCTCCTCGCGGTTCTCGGTGGGGGACGTCGGCGGACAACTCTTGAACCAGTGGGAGCGCTCCCAAGGTGCAGGCGGGGCGAAAAAGTGTCAAGGGTTGGCACAGCGATAGGGGTGTCGAAGTCATTCGATTGAGAAGTTTTTCAACTCCCCTGTACTCAGGGGGGTGTTGTGGCTAACCTCCGAACCAACCAGTGGGAGCGCTTCCATTCGTCAGGACGTAAGGACGCGCTCCATGAGCCCACCGCGATTACCTGTTCTTGCCGCTGCCGCCACGCTTCTCGTGGCGGCGGCCGCCGCACTGTTTCCCACCCTCAGCGCCTCCGGGGCCACCCCGGCCTGCTCGGTCACGTACGCCGTCACAGGCCAGTGGGACTCCGGCTTCCAGGGCGCCGTCACGATCACCAACAACGCTGCAGCCATGAGCAGTTGGACGCTGTCCTTCGGCTTCCCCGGCACTCAGAAGGTGACCCAGGGCTGGAACGGCAAGTGGTCCCAGTCCGGTACGACCGTCACCGCCACCAACGAGTCGTACAACGGCACGCTGGCGACGGGGGCGTCCGTCAGCGCCGGATTCCTGGCCTCCTGGTCCGGATCCAACCCCGCGCCCACCACGTTCACCCTCAACGGCACCACCTGCAACGTGGACTCCGGTCCGAGTCCGACGCCCACTCCGACCCCGACCTCGACCCCGACGGGCCCGCCCACCGACCCGGGCCCCGCATCCGCCATCCACGCCTCGGGCAACAAGCTCGTCGACGCGGCCGGCAAAGAGCGCCACCTCTACGGGGTCAACCGCTCCGGGGCCGAGTTCATGTGCGTACAGGGATATGGGGTCTTCGACGGGCCTGTCGACGACGCCTCGATCGCCGCGATCGCGGACTGGAAGGTCAACACCGTCCGCGTCCCGCTCAACGAGGAGTGCTGGCTGGGCACTTCGAACATCGACCCGGCCTACGCCGGCACCAACTACATCAACGCCATCAAGGGGTTCGTGACCCGCCTGGAGGCACATGGCATCACCCCGCTCCTGGAGATGCACTGGAGCTACGGCCAGTACACCGGCAACTCGTCCGGCTGCTCCGACATCCATGCGAGCTGCCAGAAACCGATGCCCGACGCCCAGTACGCCCCCGCGTTCTGGAAATCGGTCGCCGGCACCTTCAAGGACGATCCTGCGGTCGCCTTCGACCTGTTCAACGAGCCCTATCCGGACCGCGCCACCAGCACGCTCGACCAGGCGTGGGCCTGCTGGCGCGACGGCGGGACCTGCCCCGGAATCGGCTACGAGGTCGCCGGGATGCAGGATCTGCTGGACGCGGTACGCGGCACGGGCGCCCAGAACCTCGTCCTGGTCCCGGGCATCGCGTACGCCAACGATCTGCGGCAGTGGCTCGCCCACAAGCCGACGGACCCGGCCGGGAACCTGGCCGCGGCCTGGCACTCGTACAACTTCAACACCTGCTCCTCGGCGAGCTGCTGGGACCAACAGCTCGCCCCTGTCGCCGCCCAAGTCCCCTTCGTGGCAGGCGAGATCGGCGAGAACACCTGCGCGCACAGCTACACCGATCAGGTGATGGCCTGGCTGGACGCGCATGACGCCTCGTATCTGGGCTGGACCTGGAACACCTGGGACTGCGCTTCCGGTCCGTCCCTGATCAGCAATTACGACGGCACACCCACCGCCTACGGAACCGGGCTGCGCGACCATCTGCGCGCCCTGAGTTGAGAGGAATCACATCGATGAGCCGCATTTCCGTACCACCACGCCGTGCCCGTACGGCACTGCTGGCCGCCGGGGCCCTGCTCCTGGCGGGAGCGGGCGCCGCCACCATCATGCAGTCACCCGCCTCCGCCGCCGGCGTGCAGTGCAGCGTCGGGTACTCGGTCAACGACTGGGGCGGCGGGTTCACCGCGAACGTCTCGGTCACCAATGCCGGTACGACGCCGATCGACAGCTGGTCCCTGACCTACGCCTACGCCGGCAACCAGACGCTCACCAGCGGGTGGAGCGCCACCTGGTCCCAGTCGGGCAAGAACGTCACCGCGAAGAACCTCGACTGGAACAAGACCCTGGCATCGGGCGGATCCACCTCCATCGGCGCCAACTTCAACTACAGCGGCACGAACGCCGCGCCGACCGCCTTCGCCGTCAACGGCACTCCCTGCAACGGCGGCACGTCGACCGGCAGCCCCACGCCCACCAACAGCGCGACCCCCACTCCCACCCCCAGCACCACGACGACGCCTCCCGACACGGGCAGCCTCGTCGACAACCCCTTCTCGGGGGCCGGCGTCTATGTGAACCCGGAGTGGTCCGCCAAGGCCGCGGCCGAACCCGGTGGCACCAAGATCTCCAGCCAGCCCACCGCGGTCTGGCTCGACCGGATCGCCGCGATCGAGGGCGTGAACGGCGGGATGGGCCTGCGTGACCACCTCGACGCGGCCGTGCAGCAGGCGGCGGGCAAGCCCCTCGTCGTCCAGCTCGTCATCTACGACCTGCCCGGACGCGACTGTGCCGCCCTCGCCTCCAACGGTGAGCTCGGCCCGACAGACCTGACGCGTTACGAGAACGAGTACATCGACCCGATCACCACGATCCTCTCCGACCCGGCCTACAAGAACCTGCGGATCGTCAACACGATCGAGCCGGACTCGCTGCCGAACATGGTGACCAACGTCGGTGGACGGGCCACGGCCACCCCCGCCTGCGACGTCATGAAGGCGAACGGCAACTACATCGCCGGTGTCGGTTACGCGCTCGCCCACCTGGGCGGCGTCGGCAACGTCTACAACTACCTCGACGCCGGGCACCACGGCTGGATCGGCTGGGACGACAACCTCGCCCCGACCGCCCAGATACTGCACCAGGCGGCCACCACCTCGGGCGCCACGGTCAACAACGTGCAGGGGTTCATCACCAACACCGCCAACTACGGCGCCACCACCGAGCCGTACTTCACGATCGACGACAGTGTGAACGGCACCTCGGTGCGTCAGTCCAAGTGGGTCGACTGGAATCGCTATGTCGACGAGCAGACCTTCGCGCAGGGCTTCCGCACGGCCCTGGTGAGCGCGGGCTTCAACTCGACGATCGGCGCACTGATCGACACCTCGCGCAACGGCTGGGGCGGCGCGAACCGGCCCACCGCGGCGGCGGCCAAGACGACCCTGGACGGGTATGTCGACGGCAGTCGCACCGACCGGCGTATCCACCTCGGGAACTGGTGCAACCAGTCCGGTGCGGGTATCGGCGAGCGGCCGAAGGCAGCACCCGCGGCGGGCATCGACGCCTACGTCTGGGTGAAGCCTCCGGGTGAGTCGGACGGCGCCAGCAGTGCGGTCGCCAACGACGAGGGCAAGGGCTTCGACCGGATGTGCGACCCGACGTACACGGGCAATGCCCGTAACGGCAACAGCATGTCGGGCTCTCTGGCGAACGCACCTCTCGCGGGCCACTGGTTCTCGGCCCAGTTCCAGGAGCTCCTGAAGAACGCCTACCCGGCGCTCTGACCGGGTGAGCCGGGCGGCGCGGGCCCAGCGACAGGGCCCGCGCCGTCCGGCGGTGCCGGCACGACCGACATGACATCGGCGATACGCTGCCGCATCGGGCGCCGGGCGAGAGCTTCGAGCGCCTCACCGACGAGCCGGCTCAGCGGATAGCCGAGTTCGGCCTCGAACTCCGTGGCCGCCGCGGTCGTGGCGGCCGATTCGGCGTCAAGGACCGGCAGCAGCGACTCGGCCTTCGGCGTCAGCCGGGCGATACGGCGGCGCGCGTCCTCGCCGGGCTCCAGCACGACGAGCCCCTCCCTGACCATCTGCGCCACCGTCTGGCTGGCCGCGGAGTGGGTGACTCCGGTCGCCTGGGCGAGATCACGGATGGAGCTGGGGCCGGAGGCGGCCAGCTTCCGTGCGACCGGGGTGAAGCGGGGCCGGAATCCCGCCATCCCCAGGTCGGCGTAGACGGCGGCGACATCGCCGTCGAGGAGTTCCAGCAGGTGGCGCAGCCGGGTGCCGAGCAGCTCGGGGCCAGGGGTGGAAGCGGACATGGCTGATAATGTAACAGCACTGTTGCATCTACGTCGAAGCCGAAGGGCCGGGCCATGACCGACCGCTATCCACCGATCGAGCCGTACGAGCACGGGATGCTCGACGTGGGCCACGGCAACCTTGTGTACTGGGAGGCCTGCGGCAACCCTGCGGGCAAGCCCGCGCTCGTCGTCCACGGCGGCCCCGGGTCCGGATGTTCGGCCGGGTGGCGGCAGCTCTTCGACCCCGAGCGGTACCGCGTCGTCCTCTTCGACCAGCGCAACTGCGGGCGCTCCACACCGCACGCCGCCGACCCGGAGACGGACCTGACGCATAACACCACCTGGCAACTCATCGCCGACATGGAGCAGTTGCGGGAGCACCTGGACATCGAGCGCTGGCTGCTGCACGGCGGATCGTGGGGCTCGACCCTGATCCTCGCGTACGCCGAAACCCACCCGGAGCGGGTGTCGGAGATCGTCATCGCCGGTGTCACCACGACCCGGCGCTCGGAGACCGACTGGCTCTATCGGGGCGTCGGCCGCTTCTTCCCCGAGGCCTGGGACCGGTTCGTGGCCGGTGTCCCCGAGGCAATGGGGTCTCCCCTGCTCGAACGTCAGTTGAGAGCTCGGGGAAGTGCGGGGGATGTGGTGGGCGCGTACGCACGCCGGGCCGCCGATCCCGATCCTGTCGTACGGGCGAAGGCGACCGCCGACTGGTGCGCCTGGGAGGACGCGGTGCTCTCGGCGGAGCCGCACGGCTCGGCGCATCCGTACAGCGACCGGCCGTCGGCGGCACGGACCGCTCTGGTCCGTATCTGCTCGCACTACTTCTCGAACGGGGCCTGGCTGGAGGAGGGCGCCCTGCTGCGCGACGCCGGGCGGCTGAAGGGGATTCCCGGGGCGCTCTTCCACGGCCTCCTCGACATGAGCAGCCCACTGGACACCGCCTGGGAGCTCGCCCGCGCCTGGCCGGACGCCTCGCTCACCGTGATCGAGGACGCCGGGCACAAGGGGAGCGCCTCGACGCGTGCGCAGGTCGTCGCCGTGCTGGACCGTTTCGCGCGGGTCTGAGTCCCCTCCGGGAACTCTCGCTCGTTAGGGATGTGGTGAGTCCGCCTCCGATCATGGGCGGGCACGGTTCGGAGCGAGGAGCGGACGACGTGTCGGGTACGAAGGTCAAGAAGCATCGGTCCTGGTGGAAAGAGCTGCCGATCCTCATCGGCATCGCGCTGGTTCTCGCTCTGCTGATCAAGGTTTTCCTGGTGCAGGCCTTCTCGATCCCCTCCGGGTCGATGCAGAACACCCTCCAGGTGGGCGACCGTGTGCTGGTCGACAAGCTGACCCCGTGGTTCGGATCGAAGCCGGAGCGCGGTGAGGTCGTCGTCTTCAAGGACCCCGACAACTGGCTGAAGGACGAGCCCACCCCGCACCCGAACGCCGTGCAGAAGGTGCTCAGCGCCATCGGCCTGATGCCGTCCGCCGACGAGAAGGACCTGATCAAGCGGGTCATCGGGGTCGCCGGTGACACGGTGGAGTGCAAGGGGACAGGGCCGCTGAAGGTCAACGGCAAGGCGCTCGACGAGCCGTACGTCTTCAAGGGCAACACGCCCTGCAGCGAGGACACGGGGGGCCAGTTCAAGATCACCGTGCCCAAGGACTCGATCTGGGTGATGGGCGACCACCGCCAGGCCTCGGCGGACTCGCGCTACCACCAGGCCGGGCCCGGCGGCGGTTCGGTCCCGGTGAAGGACGTGATCGGGCGGGCGATCGTGATCGCCTGGCCGGTCGGGAACTGGGGGACGCTGTCGATCCCCGACACGTTCGACCAGCCGGGGATCAACAGCCACTGACGCGGCGGCGTCCTGCTCGCGCGGGATCCGGACGCGCACCGCACCGTCCTCGCGGTTGGCCCGGGCGTAGTACGGGATCGCGGTCGGCTCGACCCGCTCCCCCGTGCTGCGCCGGGCTCCCGCGGCCCGCAGCGAGGGGGAAAGGGGGTTGCACGGCGGACGGCCACAGGATTGGCTTCCCGTATGCAGAAACCGCTTTCCATACCGCCTCGGCACGGCGCCCTCGACCACCGCTACCGCGGCGAACACCCGATGCGCACCCTCGGCTATCTCCTGAGGCCCGACCGCGGCCGACTGCTCCTCGCCGTCGGCGTGTTCGTGGTCAAGCACAGCCCCGTCTGGCTGCTTCCGCTGATCACCGCGAACATCATCGACGTGGTCGTCGAGCACCAGCCCGAGTCCAGCCTCTGGGCCAACGCGGGCGCGCTCCTCGTCGTGCTGCTGCTCAACTACCCGCTCCATCTGCTGTACGTACGCTGCGTGGGCAGCAGCGTCAGGCGCATGGGCACCGCGTTGCGCGACGCCCTCTGCCGCCGGATGCAGCAGCTCTCCATCGGCTACCACGCGCGCACCAGCGCGGGCGTCCTGCAGGCCAAGGTCGTCCGAGACGTGGAGACGATCGAGCAAGGGGTGCAGCAGTCCGCCGACATGGGGCTCGCCGCGGTGACCACCCTGGTCGGCGGACTCGCCGTGATCGCCCTCCGGGTGCCCTCGTTCCTGCCCGTCTTCCTCGTCGTCGTCCCGCTGGCCGGCATCCTGGTGATGCGGCTGCGCGCCCGGCTGCGCACCCACAACGAGTCCTTCCGCCAGGAGGTGGAGCGCCTCTCCTCCCGGGTCGGCGAGATGACCAGCCTCATCCCCATCACCCGCGCCCACGGCCTGGAGCGGGCGGCGCTCGGCCGGGTCGACGGCTCGGTGCGCCAGGTGTACTTCGCCGGGCTGCGCCTGGACCTGCTCAACGGCCGCTTCGGCGCCCTCGCCTGGATCCTCCTCAACACGCTGGGCGTCACCTGCCTGGCCGGCTCGGCGCTGGCGGCGTACCACCACTGGATGTCCATGACCGCGGGCGATGTGGTCATGCTCAGCGCGTTCTTCACCGTACTGACGGGCTCGATGACCACACTCCTGGGCCTGACTCCCGTCATCAGCAAGGCACTTGAGTCGGTGCGCTCAGCGGGCGAGGTGCTGCAGGCGCCCGACCTGGAGATCAACGCCGGAAAGGCGGAGGTCGAAGAGGTCGGCGGGCGCGTCGACTTCGAGGATGTGAGCTTCGGTTACGAGGGCGCCGACGGGCCCGCGGTCGAGGACTTCACCCTCACGGCCCGGCTCGGCGAGACCGTCGCGCTCGTCGGGGCGTCGGGCGCGGGCAAGTCGACCGTGCTCAATCTGCTCATAGGCTTCATCCGGCCCACCTCGGGCCGCATCCTGCTCGACGGCACCGACATGGCCACGCTCGACCTGCGCAGCTACCGCCGCTTCCTGTCGGTCGTACCGCAGGAGTCGATCCTCTTCGAGGGCTCGATCCGCGAGAACGTCACGTACGGGATGGGCGACGCCGAGGACCTGGACGAGGAGCGGGTGCGCGCGGCGCTGCGGGACGCCAACGCCCTGGAGTTCGTCGACCGGCTGCCGCTCGGAATCGACACCGTCGTCGGGGAGCGTGGTTCGCGGCTGTCGGGCGGCCAGAAGCAGCGCCTGGCGATCGCCCGCGCCCTCATCCGCAACCCGCGCGTACTGGTCCTCGACGAGGCGACCTCCGCCCTGGACACGCGCTCGGAGGCCCTGGTGCAGGAGGCGCTGGCCCGGCTGGTCCGGGGGCGCACCGTGTTCGTCGTCGCCCACCGGCTCTCCACGATCCAGGGTGCCGACCGGATCGTGGTGATGGACGGGGGCCGGATCGCCGAGATCGGCACCCACGAGGAACTGCTGAACCGCGGGGGTGCGTACGCCGGACTGCAGCCGGCCCGGCGAGCGGGCTGAGCCGTCAGGGGCGCATCCGGTCAGGCGTTGGCGGGGCGGGCGCGCAGTCCGTCGAGGACGAGGTCCAGGATGCGGGCCGCGCGGGCCGCGCCGTCCTCGCTCGGGGGGATGCGCCACAGCACGCTGAGCTGGAGCAGTACGTCCTGCGGGTCGATGCCCGGCTTGAGGTCGCCGGAGGCGGCGCCTGCGTCGAGCAGGACGGCGATGGCTTTCAGGAAGGGCTCGTAGTTCTTGTCGTCGAGGCCGCCGTTGGTCGCCGCGTGGATCACCTCGGACGCGCCGTACTTGAGCTTTCCGTACCGGGCGACCTCCTCGAACCAGCGGTGCAGGGCGGCGAGCGGGGGCAGTTCGGCCGCGAGGGTGTGCGCGAGGTCGATGACCTTCTGGATCTCGTGGTGGTAGAGCTCCACGATCAGCGCCTCGCGGGTGGGGAAGTGCCGGTACAGGGTCCCGACTCCGACCCCGGCCTGCTTGGCGATGGCCGTCATGGACGCACCCGAGGACGTGGCGAAGGCCTCGCCCGCGACGGCGAGGATGCGGGCCCGATTGGTCTGGGCGTCGGTGCGGGTGGCGCGGGGCGCGGGTGGGGGCACGGCTGGTCCGATCGGTCCGGTTGCGAAACGGAAGGGCTTCCGCTACGTTCGGAAGGCAGTAGCGGAAGGGCTTCCGCTTAATCTTCGCACACCACCTGGAGGACAGCCATGCCGGAAACAGTTCTGGTCACCGGGGGCAGCGGCTACGTAGCCGGCTGGTGCATCGTCGAGCTGCTGCAGCGCGGCTGCCACGTCCGGACCACGGTGCGCAGTCGCGACAAGGAGGAGGCGGTGACCGCCGCCGTCGCGACCCAGGTGGACACGGCGGACCGGCTCGGGTTCGCGGTCGCCGACCTCACCGCGGACGACGGCTGGGATGCCGCCGTCAAGGGCGTCGACCACGTGCTGCATGTCGCGTCCCCGCTGGGCGGCAACGTCGACGGCAACGCGGACGCCATGATCGCCCCCGCGCGTGACGGGGCACTGCGCGTGCTGCGCGCCGCCTGCGGGGCCGGGGTGCGGCGGGTGGTGATGACGTCCGCGGCGAACACCGCCAGCCCCTCGTCGTACGCCACCGAGGGAACCACCGACGAGACGCTGTGGACCGACCCCGACGACCCGACGCTGATCCCCTATCGCCGCTCCAAGACGCTCGCCGAGCGGGCCGCCTGGGATTTCATGGCGGCACACGACGGCCCCACCGAGCTCACCACGGTACTGCCGGGTGCCGTGTTCGGACCGATCCTGGCACCCGGCACCACCGGCTCGGTCGACATCGTCCGGCGGATGCTGACCGGGACAATGCGAGGTGTGCCGCGCATCGGCCTGGAGATCGTGGACGTCCGGGACCTCGCCGACATCCACCTCCGCGCCATGACCTCGCCCCGGGCTGCGGGCGAACGCTTCCTCGCCACCGGCGAGTTCACCTGGATGCTGGACATGGCGCGGGCACTGCGGGAGGAACTGGGCGAGGCCGGCCGCCGGGTCTCGACCCGGCAGATCCCCGACCTCGCCGTGCGGTTCGCGGCCCGCTTCCTCGACCCCTCGCTGCGTGACATCACCCCGGCGCTGGGGCGCCGCAACCGTCACAGCACCGCCAAGGCGCACCGCATCCTGGAGTGGCAGCCTCGTCCGGCCCGCGAGACCGTCGTCGACTGCGGCCGCAGCCTGGTGGCCCACGGGGCCGTGTGACCGGGACGGTCAGGGACGGTCAGGGACGGAAGGTCAGCCGGTCGACGGCGGCGACCCGGTGGCCTCCCTTCGCGACGAGGTAGACGTCATGCGCGCCGGTCACCGAGTGCGTGAGGTGCACCGACTGCTCCTGCCAGGTGTCGGCGCCGCCCGTGTCCTTGACCGGGAGGGTTACGGCGAGCTGGCCGTGCGGTGAGTCGAGGCGCAGCTGGAGCGAGCAGCCCCGGCCACAGCCGGCAGAAGCGAGACGGACGGTCATGATGTCGGCGCCCGTCCCGAACCGGACCGAGCGGAAGCCGATGCTGTCCCCGGCGCCGAGGATGCCGGTCGCCGCGTCTCCCCGTACAACTCCCTTGGTGTACGTGGCCTGTTCGGCCTGGAGAGTGGAGGCTGCGTCAGGTCCGTCCGCGTACAGGCGGATCTCGTTGACGGCCCAGGGTGTGTCGCCGGGGGCGGTCAGTTCGATACGGAGGTAGCGGACCGTGGTCTGCGGGAAGACCGCGTCCTGGGTGAACGAGCGGCCGCCGACCCGGGCGACCGGGGCGCCGAAGTGCGTGCCGTCGCTGCTGGTGGAGACGGTGAAGCCGTACGGGTGGCCGGTGGCGTCGAGGCCCGCGTCGAGCGCCAGGCGGCTGATGCTCTTGGGGGTGCCGAGGTCGAGGGTGAGGTACTGGCCGGGCGTCTGGGCGGTGGCCGCCTTCCACTGGGTGGTCTGGTCGCCGTCGACGGCCGCCGAGGCGTCGGCACCGTCGGAAGTCGTCGCCTTCCAGCCGGAGTTGTGAACCCTGGACTGGCAGCCGGGCAGGCTGCAGCCGCTGGACCAGACGGGTGCGCCGTACTCGTACGCGCCCTGGTCGGGGGCCGCGCCCCTGACACCGGTGGTCACACCGTCCACGGTCTCGCCCGCGTCGATGGCCGGTGATCCCTCGCGGAGCCAGAGTTCGCCGTTGCGGGCATCCGCGTAGCGCGGGTCGACGGGCGGCAGGAGGTTCGAGCGGACGACCGGGGCAGGGCTGCCGGGGCCGGAGATCTCCAGCGGGGTCAGTGCCACATCGTTGCTGACAAAGGTGCCGGTCGCGTCGGTCGCGCCGCTGAGGCGTACCGCGGCGGTCGTGATGCCGAGGCCGTAGGAGGAGTGGTGGTCGCGGTTGCCGAGGCTGACGCTGCTGTGGCCGTTGAAGAAGGTGCCGCGGGTGCCGGTGTTGTACGCGACGTTGTGGTGGAGGAGGAACTGGGAGGAGGAGTTGTCGATGTAGTAGCCGACCTGGCCGTCCGCGTCATGGACGGTGTTGTGGTCGATGCTCGTGGCGGTGGCGTCCAGGTTGCAGCAGACGTAGAAGGGGCTGCCGTCCCGGGAGGTACGCATCGCCTCGGAGAGATCGTTGTACGCGATCCGATTGCCGTGGAAGGGGACGCCGTTGAGCTGCCAGGAGACGTCGATGCTGCCACGGCCCGTGCGGCGGACGGTGTTGTGCGTGACCGTGTGTCCTGAGCCGTTGATCTCGATGCCGGGGGTGTAGCTGCCCATCCAGCCGACATCGTGGACATAGGTGTTGGTGACGGTGTTGCCGCTGCCGCGCACCAGGATTCCCGTACCGGCGGAGTAGCCGATCTCGCTGTCGCGCAACTCGTTCCCGTTGCCGAGGAGTTGGACGCCGGAGTCGAGTACGCGCGAGTCGACGATGTTGCCCTCGCCCGGCGGGATGGAGAGGTCCGAGTCGGCGGGCATGGGGAGCGTGCTGAACTCGGAGACATAGCGGGCGTGCAGGGCGGTGACGAGGACGCCGGTGGAGTCCTTGCCCGTACGCAGCGAGGTGCCCCGGAGGTCGAGGCCGCGGACCGTCACGTACGAGCTCGCCGAGAGGTCGAGTCCCCAGTCGCGCCGCTTGGCCGTGACGGTGTGACCCGCCATGCCGCCCTTGGGCGGGACGAGGTAGAGCGTGCCCGCGGCCTTGTCGTAGTACCACTCCCCCGGCTGGTCGAGGGTGGCCTTCGCGCCGACCAAATAGTAGTTGCGGTACGTCTGGCTGCCCATGCACAGCGGCGGGCAGCGGTAGTTGCCGCCCGTGAAGTCCAGCGCGCCGGCCGTGGTGGCGGCGACCGTGCCGGTCTGCTGGCTCCAGGGGTTGGAGCCGGCCCAGATGTGGACCGTCGCGCCGGTGAAGTCCCCCGGGGGCAGGGCGGGGTCGTCGATATGCTGGTCGGTTGAGGTCTTCTCGGCGACCGCCCAGGTCGGATTGAGCGGATCGGGGGCGGAGTTGGGCCAGCGGCCCTCCATGGTGCGGCCGCCATCGAGGAAGAGCGCGTTCTCGGACGGGTCGAGCGGCAGGGCGACATGAGCCGATACGAGGCCGCCGCCCGCGTCCTTCCAGCCGGTGACGGCGTCGGTGCCGTCGACGGTCACCGTGCCGTCCCCGTACGCGGCGAAGGTGATGGGTGCGTCCTTGGTCCCGGACGGCGGGGTGACCTGTTCGCGGTAGGTGCCCCGGTGGACGAGGCAGGTGTCGCCGGGCTTCGCCAGCTCGGCGCAGTGGGCGATCGTTCGCAGGGGGTGGCGGGCGGATCCGGACGCGCGATCGGAGCCCTGGGTTGCGATTTCGTACGTACGGCCACGGTGTGCGGCGTCGGCGGACGCGGTGCCCGGGAGGGCGATGAGGGCCGCGGCTGCTGCGGCCAGCAGGGAGATCGGTCTGCGCGGGATCTTCATGGGCGGGACCCTCATGGGCGGCCTCCGGGATTCGGCTTGGGCACCGGTGGTGCGGGCGGGTTCTTCCAGGCGGTCTCGCCCTCGGGTCCGGCGGCCGTGCCGAGTACGGCACAGCGCAACCAGTGCTCCCCGGGCGGGAGTTCGGTGGTCAGCAGGGGCAGGGCGGTGCGGCGGGCCAGGACGTTGGTGCCCGGCAGGCAGTCGACGGTCTCGCCGGTCCTGCGGCCGTCGCTGTCGATCAGTCCGGTGAGGCCTGCCGGGGAGGCGATGCGGGCGCGGGCGGCGCCCGTCCTGCGGTCGGTTCCGCCGTCGCGGTCGACGGCGAATCCGCCCTCGGCGGTGTGCAGATGGCGTGCGGTGCGGATGCGGTGGACGCGCAGGTGCCAGGGCGGGGCGGCCGTCAGCCAGGTGGTGATCTCGACGTCGGGCCAGGGGTGCCAGGTGGAGCGGACCGTGCCGGCCGCGACCGCGGGGTCGGCCGGCTCTTCCCGTACGCGGAAGTGGTCGCCGTCCTCGCTGAGGGCGAGCATCGAGTCGTACGCACCCTGCTCCGCGCCGACGGGACCTGCGGGGACGCTGAAGCCGAATCGGGTGGAGTACGCGAACTTGGCGTACTTCTCGGCTCCGTGGCGCACCCAGGAGTGGTGCTGGCGGCCCGCGAGGAGGGTCACGTCGCCGCCGGAGCGCATCAGGACCGCGCCCGCGTGGGGCTGTTCGGTGACCGGCGGGAGGGCGGGGGCGGTGAGTTCGGGGGCCGTCCAGAAGGGGTGGCTGTCGGGGAGCGCGAGGGGCAGGAAGGTTTTCAGGGCCCAGTACGGGGATCCTGGCGCGTTGTACTGCTCGGCGAGTGCGGGCTGCGGGTAGCCGTACCCGATGGAGAGCAGTCCGTCGGGTGTGGTGATGGGCTGCTGCCGCCACCAGCGGAGGTGGCGCAGATAGTGGCCCTTGACCACGCCCCAGGGGAGGGCTTCGACGCCTGCGTACGGGAGGGCGCCCCAGTAGGCGGCCTGAGCGAAGCGATAGGTGAGGCTGCGGCCGTAGGGGACCGCGGAGCCGTCGTCGGCGAACCAGTGCTGGAAGTCGCGGGCGAAGAGGGAGGCGCGCATCCGGAAGCGGACGGCGCGTTCGGGGTCGCGGTCGCCGGCCAGGGCCGCGTAGAGCAGGCCGTAGAAGTGGAGGGACCACGGCACGTAGTAGTCGCGGCGCTCGGTCGGGCCGTCGGCGTACCAGCCGTCGCCGAGCGAGAAGGTCTCCAGCCGGTCGAGGCGGGTGCGGACGGTCTCGCGGTCGTACGGGACACCGACCCGGTCGAGGCCGAGGGAGATCAGGACGGGGAAGAAGAGCCAGTTGTTGGCGGTGGTCGGCTGGTCGAGGGCGGAGCGCAGCCAGTGGGCGACGCGTTCGCGCTCGGGTCCTGTCAGGGGGTCCCACAGCTTTTCGGGGGCGAGTGCCAGGGCGAAGCCGATGGCGGCCATCTCGACGATGCGCTGGCCGTGCGGTCCCGGCTCACCCCAGTACTCGGGGTGCCGCGGGTCCGTGCCCGCCGCGAGTCCGCGGACCCAGTACTCCCAGTGCTCGAAGGTGCCGCCGCCTGCCGCGAGCGGGGCCAGGCCCCACAACGGGCGGGCGAACGCTTCGAGTTCGGCGGCCGTGTCGTCGTGGATCGCGGTGTTGACGCCGAGCCGCAGCCTGGCCCGGCCCTCGCTGAAGTGCGGGAGGAGCGGCTCGGCGAGGGAGGTGACGTAGCCCTGCAGCCAGCGCCTCATGAAGTCCGCCCCTGGGTTCGGGAGTTGATGTTGCGATAGTTTTCGCAACAACGGGATCGCCCACGAAACGTAGGAGAAACATCGGATGACGTCAACGGGTGGGGATAAAAACAGCGGGAGCACTCTGGCCGATATTGCACATGAGGCCGGGGTTTCGGTCTCCACGGTCTCCAAGGTGCTGCATGACAGATCCGATGTATCGTCGAAGACGCGCACCAAGGTGCAACGCCTTCTGGAACAGCACGGATACGGCACCCGGGGGCGCCCCGCCGATCCCGCCCTCCCCAGGGGCGGGCTCATCGACTTCGTCATCAATGAACTGGACAGCCCCTGGGCGGTGGAGCTGATCCGCGGCGCGGAGGAGACCCTGCACGATGTGGGCATGGGACTGGTGGTCTCGGCGACCCACGGCCGCAGCCGGCTCGCCCGCCAGTGGCTCGACTCGCTCGCCACCCGCCCCACCCGCGGCGCGATCCTGGTCGTCCCCGAACTCACCGCCGCCCAGCACCGGGAGCTGCACCGGCTCGGGCTGCCCTTCGCGCTGGTCGCACCCGTCGACGAACCTGCGCCCGGGGTGCCGTGGGTCGGCGCGACCAACTGGCCGGGCGGCCTGGCGGCGACCCGGCATCTGGTCGAGCTCGGCCACCGGCGGATCGCGGTCATCAGCGGGCCCGAGCGCAGGCTCACCTCCCGTGCCAGGGTGGGCGGTTACCGTTCCGCGCTGGAGGAGGCGGGCATCGCGTACGACGAAGAACTCGTCCGGTACGGGGACTTCACCCACGGCCCCGCCCACCGGCTCGCCCTGGAGCTGCTGCGGCTCCCCGACCGCCCGACCGCGATCTTCGCGGGCAGCGACCACCAGGCGCTCGGCACCTACCGCGCCGCCGCCGAACTGGGCCTGCGCGTCCCGCAGGACCTCAGCGTCGTGGGCTTCGACGATCTGCCGTTCGCGGACTGGGTGACACCCCGGCTGACGACGGTGCGCACCCCGCTCGCCGAGATGACGGCGCTGGCCGCCAGGATGGTCCTGGACCTCATCGCCGGGGAGACACCGGCCACCACGCGCGTCGAGGTCGCCACCGAGCTGATCGTCAGGGAGTCCACCGCATGACCTTCAACTCCGGCCTTTTTACGGCTCATTGACCCCACCCGTACGCTCCGCCGCATGAGAGCTCCTGGCAGACGGGCGGGGGTGCTCGCCTCGGCGGGCGCACTTCTCGCCGCATGCGTCCTCGGCACCACCCCGTCCCTGGCCGCCGAGTCCGGCGACGTACCCGTGACCGCGAACGCGACGGTCGTGCCCGTGCAGACAACGGGTCCGGCCGACAAACGCTTCAACATCGTGGTCCTCGGCGACGGCTACACGGCCGCCGAACTGCCCAAGTTCCAGGCCGATGTGGAGAAGCACATGAACGTGCTGTGGTCCACCGAGCCTTTCGCCTCCTACCGCTCGTACATCAACGTCTGGGCAGTGCGGACGCCGTCCGCCGAGTCCGGTGTCGACTGCGATCCCGGCCTCGACGCACCGCGCCGCGACACCGTGCTCGACATGGGCTTCTGGGGCGGCTGCAACGCGAACAGCGTCCAGCGGCTGCTCACCATGAACAGCTCCAAGGCGACCGCGCTCGCCGATCTTGTACCGGGCACGGCCGGTGCGAACCGGCAGATAGTCGGCCTCGCCAACAGCGCGACCTACGGAGGCGCGGGCGGCACCTACGCCACGGCCTCCGGCGGCAACGCGCTCTCCTCGCTGATCACCCCGCACGAGATAGGCCACTCGCTCGGCGGCCTCCAGGACGAATACGACTACTACGCGCGCGGCGTCGCCGGCGGCACCTACGAGGGCGGCGAGCCGGACTCCGCCCACCACACCCTGCTCACCGAGGAGCAGATGACGGCGCAGCGCGCCAAGTGGTGGCGCTGGCTGGGCGAGAAGAGCGAGTCGGGCGGGACCATCGGCCGCTACGAGGGCGGGATGTACGACACCAAGGGCGTCTGGCGGCCCAGCAGGCACTCGATGATGAAGACCCTCGGTTACGCCTTCGACCAGGTCGAGCGCGAGGTGATGACCCAGGCCGTCTCCGGCAAGGTGAATCTGATCCAGGACCACACCCCCGACACCGCCCCGGTCGGCGCCGACCGGTCCGTCTGGGTCGACACGCTGCATCCGGTGGGCGGCGCGCTGGACGTCGGCTGGCAGCTCGACGGCCGTCCCGTCAGGGCCGCGTCGGGGGCCCGCACGCTCGACCTGCGCACGCTGCACCTGCGTACCGGAACGCACCGGCTGACAGCCACCGTCACCGATCCGACGCCCTTCGTGCGCGACCCGGCGGTCCGGGCCTCCAGCGCGCTCACGCGGACGGTGACCTGGACGGTGGACACCTCCGTACGGACCCAACAGGCGTCCACGGCAGCCGTGTTCACCGACCACACCGCCACCACTGCCCCGGTCGGCGGCTCCTCTGTCGTGTACGCCGACACCACCCACCCCGTCACCGGCGGCGCGCCCTCGGTGCGCTGGTCCCTCGACGGGCGCCCGGTCCGCACCCGGGGCAACGACCGCGATCTGGACCTGGGGGCCCTGAAGCCGCACACCGGGACGCACACCCTGACGGCGCGGATCGCGGGGACGCCCGCCGAGCTCGCCTGGACGGTCGACGCGACCCCGGCCACGGCGACGCACAAACTCTCCGAGCCGCTCCGTACCGTCCGGCACCACGGACATCCGACGGAGTACGTCTACGACGGCGCCTTCACCATGAAGCTGACGGCCACTGACGACCAACAGGGCTATGTGGTCTCGCAGTTCAGGGTCGACGGCGACGGTTGGTACACCTATTACGGCTGGCCGACGGATGCCGATGCGCCGTACCTCTTCACACCCGGCGGCACCAACATCGACAACCTCGTCTACGGCAAGCTCGGGAAGACCCGCGCCGTGCCGTGGGACGACGCGACGCCGGACTACGGCACCCACACCGTCGAGTACCGGACGGTCGACCCGGCAGGGAACGTCGGCCCGGCCAAGAAGTTCCTGGTCACCCTGGTGAGGCCGGGCGCCTGAGCTTCACCCGGTGGTGAGCCCGGCCGCCGCGTCGGCGAGCGCGTCGAGCAGGGGCCGCAGCAGCGGGTGCTGCTCGGCCCCTCGCCGTACGGCCGCGAAGACGCGCCGGGTCGCCGCCGGCCCCTGGACGGGACGTACGACCGTGTCCTTCAGCTCCATCCCGCGCAGCGCCGAACGCGGTACGAGCGCCACGCCCGCGCCCGCCCCGGCCAGGGCGACGACCGCGCGGTAGTCGTCCGAGGAGTGGGTCAGCCGGGGCTCGAACCCTGCGAGCTCGCAGGCCAGCAGCATCACGTCGTGGCAGGGGTTGCCGGGGTACTGGCCGATCCAGTCGGCGTCGGCCAGGGCGGCCAGTTCGACGGTGGGGGCCTGCGCGAGCGGGTGCCCGGCCGGCAGCACGGCGTCGAAGGGCTCGGCGTAGAGCGGCACGCGGGACAGGCGGCGGTCGTCCTCGTGGGGCGCGCCCCGGTACTCGACGGCGAGTGCGAGGTCGGCTCCGCCGTCCAGGACCAGGGTCAGGCTCTCGTCGCCCTCGGCGTCCCGCACATGGATGCGCAGACCGGGACGGGTGCCGGCGAGGTCGCGTATGGCGGGGGCCAGAACCTCGGCGATGCCGGTCGCGAAGGCGGCGACGGTGACCTCGCCGGCCGCGCCGCCCGCGTAGGCGGCGAGCTCGGCCTCGGCGCGCTCCAGCTGGGCGAGGACCTCGTGCGTGTGGGTGAGCAGGATCTCCCCGGCGGCGGTGAGGCGCACGCCCCGGCCGCTGCGGGTGAGGAGGGCGTGCCCGGTCTCCTGCTCCAGTGCGGCGAGCTGCTGGGAGACGGCGGACGGGGTCAGAAACAGCGCTGCGGCCGCGGCGGTCACCGTACGGTGGTCCGCCACGGCCCGCAGGATGCGCAGACGGCGGGGGTCGATCACCCGGCCATTGTCGCCCGCGCGTCGATGAACGCCGCAACGGCCCGCTCGACGTCGGCGGTGGAGTGCGCGGCGGAGAGCTGGACGCGGATGCGGGCCTTGCCCATCGGGACGACGGGGTAGGAGAACCCGATCACGTAGACGCCACGGTCGAGGAGCAGCTCGGCCATGCGGGCCGCCTCGGCGGCGTCGCCGATCATCACGGGGGCGATGGCGTGGTCGCCGGGGAGGATCTCGAAGCCGGCGTCGGTCATCTTCGTACGGAAGAGCGACGTGTTGGCGGCGAGCTTGTCGCGCAGGTCGCCTGCGGACTCCAGGAGGTCGAGGACCTTGAGGGAGGCGGCGGCGATGACCGGGGCGAGGGAGTTGGAGAAGAGGTACGGGCGCGAGCGCTGACGGAGCAGGGCGACGATCTCCGCGCGGGCGGCGACGTAGCCGCCGGAGGCGCCGCCGAGTGCCTTGCCGAGGGTGCCGGTGATGATGTCGACGCGGTCCATGACGTTGTGGAGTTCCGGGGTGCCGCGGCCCCCGGGGCCGACGAAGCCGACGGCGTGCGAGTCGTCGACCATCACCATGGCGTCGTAGCGGTCGGCGAGGTCGCAGATCTCCGCGAGGGGGGCGACGTATCCGTCCATGGAGAAGACGCCGTCGGTGACGATCAGGCGGCGGCGGGCGTCCTGGGTGTCCTTGAGCTGCTGCTCCAGGTCGGCCAGGTCGCGGTTGGCGTAGCGGTGGCGGCGGGCCTTGCAGAGGCGGATGCCGTCGATGATCGAGGCGTGGTTGAGCGCGTCGGAGATGACGGCGTCCTCGGCGCCGAGGATCGTTTCGAAGACGCCGCCGTTGGCGTCGAAGCAGGAGGAGTAGAGGATCGTGTCCTCCTGCCCGAGGAACGCCGAGAGGCGGCTCTCGAGCTCCTTGTGGACGTCCTGGGTGCCGCAGATGAAGCGGACGGACGCCATGCCGTAGCCCCAGCGGTCGAGGGCGTCCTTGGCCGCGGCGACGACCTCGGGGTGGTCGGCGAGACCGAGGTAGTTGTTGGCACAGAAGTTGAGGACGTCCGAGGAGGCGACGGAGACCGTGGCGCTCTGGGGGGAGGAGATGACGCGCTCGGGCTTGAAGAGGCCGGCTTCGCGGATCTCGTCGAGGGTGGTACGGAAGTCCTCGCGGACGGTGTCGAACATGGGGCTCCTTAGGGGTGGTGTCGGGGCGGGGC
>NZ_JAFLRJ010000373.1 GCF_017315755.1 Streptomyces beijiangensis | reverse complement strand
GGATCGCGATCGTGACCTGGAACGAGAGGACCTACCACCGACGCCGCAGACAAACATCGCTCGGCCGACTGACCCCCGTCGAGTTCGAGATCGTCATGACTACACCGGCTCTCCGGGCCGCGTGACCACACCTGTCACCCAACCCTGCATCAGACCCCACCGACGCCCTCGCCCCCGCCAAAACCGCAGGTCAACATCTCCGCGTAGACCGAAGAGCCCGATGTCCAACAGGACGGCACCACGTACGAGTTCGAGGGCACCGTAAGCGACGCCCCCAACTCTGCGTTCATCCACATCATCGTGAAGAACCCCAATGCTCAGCAGCCTGCCGCGCGGGAAGCCCCGCCAGACAACGCCTGGCTCGTTTCGCCAGCGGCAGACCTGCTGAAGGACGGTCGCTGGAAGGTCCGGTGGACGGTCCTTGATCCTCCCAAGAACGCTCGATGGGCAGCCGTCCTGGTCGACTACAGCGACCCCGGCCCCGCCCCCTCGTGCCCTGCAGATCCGTGCGGCACCCCCTCACCTGCCTGGGGCAGCCTCAACGAGTACGGGATCGACTACGCCCGCGTGATCGATGCGACTGTGGCAAGCAACAGCCACAAGCGAACAGCGGATCACTAACTCCTGTAGGTGTAGCTCGTCTTGGCGGTCAGTGGAGGATGGGGAAGCATGAGCGTCGCGATCTGGACTGCGGCAATTAGCTGGACGCTGTGCTCGACCTGGAGATTCCCGAGGACCGAGTGGTCAGACGGATCGCTGGACGACGGTTGTGTGCCGTCCACGGTCAGCACGGTGCCCTGCTTGAACCGGCGCCTGGGGGCTGGCCTGAGTCTGACTCCACGCCTGGACGTAGCCGCCCGCCTTGACTTCAATCCTGATTCCTTCAGGGCTCAGGATGTCATAGGCATCCCATTCCAAACGGTTCGTTCTCGCGCCGACTGCTCGGGCAACGAGGAACTCTGCCAGGTAGCCGCGCACGGCATTCGTCCGCAGATCAGATATCGCGAAGCGCCAGAAATCTAGGACCGTGTCATCCAGGCCCGCGAATGGTTCAGTCCCGGACAGTGGCGGAAGCAGAGGGTGAAGCACGACGAGCGTGCGTCGTAGAGCCTGAGACGAGAGCGGTGGGTGAGCCGCCCCAGGCTTACTGCCGGGCCCGGGTCGGTGGCGCGCTCATTGCTGCCGTCAGGAACGTGATCGCCCATTGCCTGGCCGCCTCGCCCGCTACCGGGGACACGCAGCCAGGGGAGGGTTGCTGGTAGACCTCGACGCGGTCCACGGCCGTCACTGCGAGGATCCCCCGCATACGGAACATCAGCTCCTGTGGGGCAAGGCCGGGCAGTGCGTGTGCGAAAGCCGCCAGGTAGCGCTCGCGGACCGTGTCCTCGTCCGGGCCGGTCCAACCGCGCGCCTCCTCGGCAGGGTCGCTGAGGATCGTCACGATCAGCCGGGATGTCCGGGCTCCGCTCTCCTTGCCGGCGGGCATCTCGTCGAAGAGCGGCCCTGCGAATGCTTCTACCAGTTCGGCCACCGGCGGGTCCGGAGTTCGGGCGAGCACTTCGTCGAGCCGTGCGCACTGGGCGGCGGTGATGGGCTCGATCACGCGGCGGGCGACTGCGGCCAGGAGTTCCGCCTTCGAGCCGAAGTGATAGCTGACGGCGGCCAGATTCGCTCCGGCGAGGTCGGTGACCGCGCGCACCGAGGTGCCGCGGTAGCCGTGTTCGGCGAAGAGCCGTTCGGCCGCGTCGAGGATCTTGGTCCGGGTATCGGGTAGCGCCACGTGCCGTACTATACAAACATTCGATTGAAACGAACGTTTGACTTACATGCGGGAGGTTGTCATGAAATTGCTCGTGTACGGCGCCGGGGTTCTCGGCAGCCTGTTCGCCGCCCGCATGCATGAGGCCGGGCACGACGTCTCACTCCTCGCCCGGGGCGAGCGCCTGGCCTCCTTGCGCCAGTACGGCGTGCAGTTGGCAGAAGCGGACAGCCCGGCCGTCAGGCGGGTGCCGGTGCCGGTGGTCGAGCACCCGGCCGGCGAGTACGACCTGACTGCCGTCCTTGTCCGCACCCATCAGGTGGACGCGGTGCTGGAGTCACTCGCCGGCCTCGAAAGCGACGTGCTGTTTCTGCACAACTGGGCGGCCGGCGCGGAGCCGCTGGGAGCGGTGATCGGCCGCGAGCGGGTACTGCTCGGCTTCCCCACGGCCGCCGGCACCATGGACGGCGATGTGGTCCGCTACCGCAGGACCAACTTCATGACCCGCCGGGTTGCGATGCCGATCGGCGAACCCGACGGCCGTACCACCCCGCGACTGGAACGGATCGTGGAGGCGTTCCGCACCGCCGGGATCAACGCCAAGGCCGAGCCCAGGATGGATGCCTGGCTCAAGACACACGCCGCGTTCGAGACGCCACTCGGGCAGGCGGTGCACACGGCGGGCGGCCCGGTAGCGCTGGCCGACGATCCCGACGCCGTCCGCGGCATGCTCCACCTCATGCGGCATAACCTGGCCGCCATGCCGACGCCGCCGGTCCCCCGCGCGTTCGCGGCACTGCAGACCCTGCCGGAAGGGCTGCTCGTGACCCTGCTGCGGCGCTTCCTGCGCGGCCCGACGGCCGCCCACAGCGGACTCAACAACGCCTCCCCCGCGACGGCGGCCGAACTCGAACGGCTGGCCGAACAGATGCGTGCCCACGCGAAGCCCCGGTAGGCCATCGGGCGGCGACTCGGGTACGGAGATACTCGCGGCCGGGGCTGACCGGACGAGGACCGGGATCGCGGGTCAGATCTCGTTGTTCCACATGCGGAACGTGGTGCAGCGGCCGTTCTTGTCGAACGTGACCGTCCAGAGGTTGGCGAAGGTGCCGAGCTCCTTGTAGCGGCCGGTGCCTTCGATGGCTGCGGTGTCGCCGTTGAGGGTGAGGATGGACCAGTCGAATTCCCAGCCGCCCTCCTGCCAGGGAGCGCGGCTCTGCCAGCCTTCGACGATGGCGTCGCGGCCGATCCAGTCGGTCTCATAGGGCCACTCGTGGTACTCGGCCCGCGGCGTGAACAGTGCGGCGATGTCCTTCTTGCTGTTGCTGGTCCAGGCCCGCAGATATCCCTCGACCCACGTGCGTACCTGATCTTCGGTCACCATGACAGGTGCCTTTCTGTGCCGGGAGGCGTGCGGTTCAGCCTTGGTCCGCCGGAGCTGCAAGCGATCTCTTCAGGACCGCTGAAAGGCGGAGGACGTGAGGCCGTTGATGGTGGTGTTCCCCTGCTGGAATCCGATGCCGATCTCGTCCACGAACGGGTGCGGATAGTCGAGAGCGGGGGTGGTCAGCGCATCCAGTTCGGCGAGGTGGGCGGCGTCCAGGACCACGTCGGCCGAGGCAAGGTTGTCCTCCAGCTGCGCCAGGGTGCGGGCTCCGATGAGGACCGAGGTGACGGGCTGCTGCTGGCGCACCCAGGCCAGGGACACCCTGGCCATGGTCGTGCCGAGGTCCTTCGCGATGCGCTCCAGCGCGTCCAGGATGACGAACGTCGGCTCGGTCAGCAGCGGAGCGGCATACCCGGCACGCCCGGAGTCCGGGTGATCGGTGGCTGTGCGGGAGTACTTACCTGACAAGACGCCCGAGGCCAGCGGGCTCCAGGGCGTGATGCCCAGGCCGAACGCTTGGGCGGCGCCGAACTGCTCGCCCTCCGCGGTCCGGGCGAGCAGCGAGTACTCCACCTGGAGCGCCGCGACGGACTCCCAGCCGCGCAGCCGCGCAGTCGTGGCGGCCTGGGCGACCCACCAGGCAGGTGTGTTGGACAGGCCGAAACTGCGGATCTTCCCCGTGCGCACCAGGTCGTTCAGGGTCGAGAGTGTCTCCTCCAGCGGGGTGTGCCGGTCCCACATGTGCATCCAGTACACGTCGACGTACTCGGTGTTCAGGCGCCGCAGCGATGCGTCCAACTGCGTGAGGACGGCCTTGCGTCCGGCACCCCCGGCATTCGGGTCGCCAGGGTGCAGCGTGCCGCCGAACTTCGTCGCGAGCACGATCCGGTCGCGCACGCCGGGGCGCTGTACGAAGTACGTCCCCAGCGTCGACTCCGACGCCCCGTTGTTGTACTGGTTGGCCGTGTCGACGAAGTTGCCGCCCTCCTCCAGATAGCGGTCGACGATGGCGAAGGACTCCTTGGGAGCGGATCCCCAGCTGCCGTCGTCGAAGGTCATCGTGCCCAGAGCCAGGGGGCTCACCCTCAGCCCGGTGCGCCCGAGCGTGACATACGTGCTCAGCATCGGCGCCCCACCTATCCCTGGGCCGTGGGGCGGATGACGAGTTCGTTGACGTCGACCTCGTCGGGCGCGGTGATGGCGTAGTGGATTGCTTCGCCGATCGCGGCGGCGGGGATCGCGATGGCCATCTGGCCCGTGACCGCGTCCTTGGTGGCCTGGTCGGCGATGGTGTCGGTCAGCTCGCTGTGGGTAAGGCCGGGGCTGATCACGGTGACCCGCAGGTCCCTGCTCTCCTGACGCAGGCCCTCGGACAAGGCGCGGACCGCGTGCTTGGTGGCGCTGTAGACGGCGGCGGTCGGGTCGACCCGCAGCCCGGACACGGAGGCGACGTTCACAATGTGCCCGGCCCCCTGGGCCCCCATGATCGGCAGGACGGCGGCGATGCCGTGCAGGACTCCGCGCAAGTTGACGTCGATCATGCGGTCCCACTCCTCGGTCCGCAGCGCGTCCAGCCGGGACAGGGGCATCACCCCGGCGTTGTTGACCAGGACGTCGATACGGCCGTACCGGTCGAGGGCGGCCGCGGCGAAGGCCCGCATGCTGAGCGGGTCGGTCACATCCAGGGACTGCGGCAGCGCGCTGCCGCCATCGGCTTCGATCTCCTTGGCGAGAGCGGCCAGACGCTCCGCGCGGCGGGCACCGAGGACCACGTGATGGCCGGCCGCGGCCAGTCGTCGGGCGGTGGCCTCGCCGATGCCGCTGCCGGCCCCGGTGATCAGGACGACCTTCGGCGCGGCCGTGGTGGGCGGGTACGTCATGCTCGTTCCTTCGTCAGGTCGGCGGCCCCTGCGGTGGGCCGTCCGGTTCTGTCAGCGTGGGACCGATTTTGCGTATGCGGCAGGAGGGCTCTTCCTGGGTGCCGCACTCCTAGGAAGCACCGGCGTACGCTTTTGGGTATGAGCGGCAACGAACTGGGCGAATTCCTGCTGGCGCGCCGTTCCCGAGTCAGTCCGAACGACGTGGGGTATCCGCTCTCCACGGGCCGCCGCGTCAGCGGGCTGCGGCGCGAGGAGGTCGCCGTGCTGGCCGGGGTCAGCGCCGACTACTACGCCCGTCTGGAACAGGGCCGCGAGCGCCACCCCTCCGGTCAGGTCATCGACGCCCTGGCCCGAGCCCTGCGCCTGGACTCAGACGCCTGCTGGCATGCCTACCGTCTGGCCGGCCTGGTACCGGCAGACGAAGCCCCCGCCGTCGACGGGGAGCTGGTGGCCCCCCGGCTGCAGCGGCTGATGGACGCGTTCCCGGCAGCGGTCGCCTATGTCGTCAACCGCCGCCTGGACGTCCTCGCGTCGAACGCGCCGGCCACCGCGCTGCTGTCCCCGCTGGCGGACCCGCGCCACATGCTCTTCTCACTCTTCTGCGACCCTGCCGCACGCACCCTTTTCGTGGAGTGGGATGCCGTGGCGCGCGACAGCGTCGCCGCGCTGCGGCTCGCGTTCGGCCACGAGCGCCACGATCCCCGGATCGCGGCCCTGATCGCCGAACTCCGCACCGAGAGCGCGGAGTTCACGCAACTGTGGGAGCGCCAGGAGGTCGGCCGGCTGGGCAGCAGGTTCAAGACTTTTCACCACCCCGTGGCGGGCCGGCTGACGCTCTCCTACCAAACCTTCGAAGTGCAGGACGCCCCGGGACAGAGCCTGCTCGTCGGCACCGCCGAACCCGGCAGCACCGACGCCGACCGCCTGGCACTGCTCTGCACGCCACAACCCCTGCACGACCGCCAGACGCCGGCCTTTCGCCAGTGACGGAAACCCGGGAGCTGAGCCTCGATGTTGACTCCGCCCATCGCGTCGAGCGGCAATCAGCCCTGCATAAGGCGCCGATCATGGGTGCGTCGCGGGGGGGCATGCGCGCTGACCGCCGGGTTCCTCAGCCCGGCCGGCAGGTCACCGCGATGGAGTGAACGCCCTCACCCCTGGAGTACCCCACGTCTTCCAGAACCCGGACAGTTCCTGTCGACGCGGCTCGCCAGCGAGATGCCTTGATCTCCGCCGCCCCCACCGCGGTGCGGGCCGGCTGGCGTGCGGTGACCACGTTCACCTGATCCCGCTGACCGACGCCGCGGTGGCCTGGAAGACCGGCCTCCGGTGCCGGAACACCCAGAACCGCCCCGGCACCATGACCGCACACAACCCGATGATGAACGGCGCGGGCTTCGGTGAGACCATCCGCAACATCGATGGACCGCTGGAGTGCGTCGGCGAGAACCCGGCCCAGGTGCGGAGCCGGATCAACTTCCACCAGAACCTCACCTCGGTTCTGGGCGTCCCGACCGGCTCCAACCTGTCCTCAACGGCCCTGGAGGGACTTGACGTTGTCGCCGAAGGTCCAGCCCTTCGAGCCGTCCCAGTTGATCGACCACGTCATGAGCCCCTTCAGCGAGCCGCCGAAGGCGTTCCACGACTGGCTGACCAGGCTCGGGGCCATGTAGCCACCGCCCGCACCGGACTGGGCCGGCAGGCCGGGCACCTGCTTGTCGTAGGGCACCTTGATGGTGGTGCCCTGAATGGTCAGGCCGTTGTTGAGGCAGGTGGTCTGCGCGGTGAAGCCCTGGACGGTGCCGGCGGAGTAGGAGTCACCGGAGCAGCCGTACATGCTGCCGTTGTAGTACTGCATGTTCAGCCACCACAGGCGGCCGTTGTCCGCGTACTTCTTGATGATCGGCAGGTAGGAGCCCCAGATCGACCCGTAGGTGACGCTTCCGCCGGTGACGTACGCAGTTTCCGGCGCCATCGTCAGGCCGAAACCCGCGGGCATCTGGGCGAGGACGCCGTCGATGATGCGGATCAGGTTGGACTGGGAGGCGGACAGGGTGTTGATGTTGCCGCTCCCGGTCAGTCCGGTCTCGATGTCGATGTCGATGCCGTCGAAGTTGTACTTCTTGAGGATAGGGACGACGGTCGCCACAAACTTGTCGGCGACAGTGCTGGAGCTCAGGTCGATGCCGGCGGCGGCGCCGCCGATCGACATCAGGATCGTCGCCCCGGCCGTCTTGGCCTGGCACATCTCGGCGGGGGTCGAGACCTTGACGCCGGCGTCCATGCCGTCCTGCCACAGGACCGTGCCGTCCGAGAGGATCACCGGGAATGCAGCGTTGATGACGTTGTAGCCGTGCGCGGCGATCCGGCTGTCCGTGATGGGGACCCAACCCATGCCCGGGTGGACTCCGTTGGAGGCCCCGTCCCAGTTCTCCCAGTAGCCCTGCAGCACCTTGCCCGACGGCTTGGGCTTCGTGGGGCAGGTGTCGCCCGGCGGGGTGGTGGTCGGCGGGACTGTGGTCGGCGGGACGGTCGTGGGTGGCACAGTTGTGGGCGGGATGGTCGTGGGCGGCACGGTTGTGGGCAGCGCAGTAGTCGGTGAAGGGCTGCCGCCGCCGGGGCCGGTGAGCGATATGTCGTCCGCGTAGTACGTGGGCTGCCCGTACCAGCCGTGGACGTAGATGGTCACCGAGGTGGTGTTCGACCCAGTGCTGAAGCTGACGCTGAGCTGGCTGTACGCAGGGCTGTTCGGCGTCCACGTGGACGGGGCACTGGTGATGCCGGTACCGGTGGCACCCAGGTAGACGTAACTGCCCTGGACGTAGGCGCTCAGCGTGTACTGGGAGTTGGGCTGCACGCTGATGGTCTGGGCGCACTGGGCGTTGTCCTGGCCGGTCGGCGTGGCCTTGAGCGCGGATGCACCGGAGTGGACCGGACTGCCGACGGCCGCGCCGGAGCCGCTGGAGCAGGTCCAGCCGGAAAGCCCGCTCTCGAAACCCGAGTTGGCCACCAGGTTGGGGGCGACGGCCCCGGTCGTGGCCGCTCCGGCCGCGACGGAGCCGGCCACGGCGATGCCGACCCCCATGACGGCGGCGGCGCTCACTCCGGCCAGGAGGCGTGTGGGAGCACTTGCTGCTCTCCGGTCGCCTACGGGGCTCCGACCAGGGTCCGGACAGGGGCGGGAATCTCTCGACAGACGTGAAGTGCGCGACCTCCGACGGAACATGCGGCGCTTCCTTCCAGCCGGATGCCATGGACATGACCAGCACATGGGGGTGCAGACGCCCGGCTCGGGGTGAGGTGTGGACATACGGGGCTGTGCCGGACCGGATCGTAGGAGGGATACCAGGGCAGGTCAATAGGTCTGGACCAATACGAGGAATAGCTTCAGTCCGCGCTCAGGCAGGCCTGTCAGCGGGCGGGCGCGCTGGGTGGCCGTCGACCAGTTCTCTGTTTTCCCGTCTTCCCGGTCAGCGATCCGCACAGAAAGAGAAATACGCACCCCTCCCTACGCCCGAAGTTGCACGTCGGTGGGATTCCTAAGATCAACACCCAGCGGGAGCGGGCATGAGGTGCAGGTGGGCGGACAGGTCAACGACCCGTCTTCGGCGCCTCACGGGCAGCTCATTCCTCGTCGGGGCCGACGAAACAGCCGGCGTCAAGCCCCGCGACACACTGCTGCAGAGAGGAAGCCCCACCGGCTGACCGGTGAGGCCTGCTCGCGTGAGGAGCTCACGCAACCCTGCGGCAACCTGGGCAACGCGTGTCACAAGAAAGTCACCGACTCCGCGGACCGTCCTGGACGGAAGGCTCTGGCCTGCTCCGGAACGACCACCTGGAACCGAGGGACTCCCCTGAGCGCCTTTTGGCCCACCACGAAGAGGCCGCGGCCAGAAGCCGCAGACCCTCTTGGCCAGACCTGTGAAGAGGCCCCGCCGGGCACCTGTCGGGGCCTCTTCACATCACCGGCGAATCACCGACCTCATAGACGCCCTCCTGGCGCCGACAGCCCAAGCGCCGCGGCGACCGCGTGCACGAACATCGCGCAGGCCACCCTCAATGCGGCCGGAACGCCTCTGGATGCCACCCGGGGATTCTGGATGCCGCCCGGGGATATCGCCGGGGCAGCACCGAGGTCAGCCGAAAGGCCGGCTTACGGCTAGTCGGTGAACTGAGGGTCCATCTTCTGGTTGTAGATTTCCTTGCCGGATGCGTTGTAGGCATGGACGTAGGGGCTGGGGCCGGCGTAGTGCGGGTCGGCGTCGTCGCTGGAGAGTGCCGCCGCGTAGACGAACGCGCCGCCCGTCATGACCGTCGGGTACTGCTTCGGGTCGTCGCCATAGCTGATGGTGATCTTGACGATGTCGGATGCCGTGTAGTGTCCCGCGCCCAGCATCAGGTACTGCCCCTTGCCGACGGGCACACTGCTGGATTCGAAGTACTCGATCTTGTGACCGGTCCCCCACAGGCGGTTGTTGATGAACGTGGGCGGCGAGGACAGGCTGTTGCCCTTGTCGCCCTTTGACTCGCATTGCACGTACTGATCGGCTGAGTCGACGGCGATGACCACGCCGTCCCAGCCCTTCGAGGCGACGGGTGCGCGGACCGCGATCACCGAGTGGAATCGCGATGCGTTCGAACCCAGGCAGGAGGCCAGGATCTTGGCGACGGTCGCGGCGTCGATCGGGGTCGTCTTCCCGCTGGTGATGGAGAACCTGTCCGGGGCGGAACTCGCGCGAGCGGAGGACGACGTGGAGCCGTCCGTTGTGCTCGGACTCGGTGATCCGGCGGCGTGCGAAGGGTTTCCCGCGGGATCGGCGAGAAGCGGCTTGGCATCCCCTATCCCGCTGAAGGCAGCCACGGCCGCGACGCTCATCGCCGCGACGCCGGTGGCGACGCCGAGCGGCACTCCCCACCTGCGTCGCAGCGAAGCACGGTTGTTCTCTGAGTCGATCTTCATCAGTAGCTCCTCTCGGGTCCGCCGGTGGTTCGGCAGATCACGATCGGAAGGAGCCGCAGGAATGCCCTGTGTGTGATTCATCGTGCGACCTCTTCCGCGTTGACGGGACTCTTCGAACTGAATGACGCCGGAGCCGCAGCTCCGGCCACGAGGTCGGCCCCCAGCCTCCGCCGGGCCCGGTGCAGTCTGGACTTCACGGTTCCGACCGCCACCCCCAGCGCTGCCGCAGCCGCCTGCTGATCCAGGCCCGACCACATGCAGAGCTCGACGACTTCGCGTTCATGGCGCGGCAGCCGAGCCAGTGCCCGGTGGATTTCCGACATGCGACGCTCGTCGTCGACCAGGCCGGCGACACGGTCCGCGTGGTCGCCCACCGGCTCGTCATGCGAGACGACCCGCCGCAGCAACGCCTCGGCCCGCTTCAGCCGCCGCCTGGTGTTCGACAGCAGGCGGTCGGCGATGCCCAGCAGCCAGGGCAAAGCCGAGTCACGGTCAAGCACCGTCTCCGATCGCCGACGCCAGGCGTGCATGAACACGGTGGACGTGAGGTCTTCGGCTTCGGACCAGTCGGCCGTGCGCCGGAACAGGTAGTTGTAGACGGTCTTCCCATGACGGTCGAAGATCCGGCCGAACGCCTCCCGGTCGCCGTCGGCGGCCCTCGCCCACAGCTCTCGGTCACATATCCCTCCGACCGGTGCGGCGGGACCGGCGTCGTTCAGTTCCATGCTCTGTACGTGTCCGGCAACCGGCCGAAGGTTCCCACCGAGCCGGCCCCGCGACGACGGACGGCTCCGGCCCTCCTGTGAAGACACGTCTTCAGTCAAACGTTCGCCGAACCAGCGCCTGCCTCAGCACGACCGCACGGGACGGGAACCAGTTGGACGTCTCGTTCACCATCGCCGTATCCCCCGTTGGATGTGCGCTCTGCTCCTGAGCCTGATTCCTTCGGCGGAGCGCCGGATTCCTCCACGCGCGATCTCCCCCGCGCACCGTCAGACGGCATCTCCCGACCAGTCCCAGCGACCAGGGTCTCCAGGGCGCGCGGCGTACCGCGCCTGTCCGTCGGGGCCGGTCTGCCCGAGCACCGTCATCAGCACGGCGCCGGTGGCGATCTCGTCCTCGGTCCAGCTCGTGACATCCAGGAGCGACCCGTCCAAGGGGCCGCCGGACAGTTCGACGTAACCCTGTCCCAGGCGCGGAGCCGGGACGGGGTCGTCATGGTCGTGGCCGTACATCCAGCTGAGCAACGACAGCTCGTCATCTCCGTTCATGCCGTTCAGCCTTCCAGGCGCCACCGACAATGCGGGCTGCCCGGGCCGCATGATCAGGCGCCGATGGGACTGGCCGTCGACGATCACGGTGTCGACGGCCCCACGGGGAGCCTCACCGTCCACGCGGGGGGGCATCGTCACCTCTTGTCATGAACCTGGACGCCCGTACCGGTGGTGTGCTCTCATTCCAACTGACCTTCTTTACAACGTTATACAAGAACTGCGGTGCCCCCTTCCCTCTCATGGCCCCCACATGGCAGGAGCCCCCGCATGCCCGTCAACCGGCGTCACTTCCTCCGGACCGGAACCCTGGCCTTGTCCGCCCTGGCGCTCGGCGCCCGCATCCCCGCGGTGGCCGCCGCACGGTCGGGTCCGGCCGCGGCGGGCGTCGCGGCCGACGCCTTCCGGAAGCTCGCACCCGGCAGCATCACCCCCCGCGGCTGGCTCGCCGGCCAGCTCGAGCTCCAGCTCCAGGGGCTCTGCGGCCGCTACGCGGAGCGCTCGCACTTCCTCGACTTCGCCGCGACCGGCTGGGTCGACCCGGCCAAGGCGGGGTGGGAGGAACTGCCGTACTGGCTGCGGGGTTACGTCCCTCTCGCCATCGCCACCAACGACGCGACGGCGCTCGCCACCGTACGGCGCTGGATCGACGCGATCCTCGCCACCCAGCAGTCCGACGGCTTCTTCGGCCCCACCGCACTGCGCACCGCACTCAACGGCGGTCCTGACTTCTGGCCCTTCCTCCCGCTGCTGATGGCACTGCGCACCTACGAGGAGTACGCCAAGGACACCCGTATCGTCCCGTTCATCACCCGCTTCATGCGGTACATGAACGGCCGCCCCGCGTCGGTGTTCCACTCCAGCTGGATCTCCTTCCGTACGGGTGACGCCCTCGACATCGCGCTCTGGCTGCACGGACGGACAGGCGAAGCCTTCCTCCTCGATCTCGCGACGAAGATGCACACCCAGGGCGCGGACTGGACCGGCGCGACACCCAGCCCCCACAACGTCAACATCGCCCAGGGCTTCCGTGAACCGGCCCAGTACGCCCAGGTCACCGGGGACGCGGCACTCACCCGGGCCGCCTACCTCGGCTACGACTCCGTCCTGGGCTCCTACGGCCAGTTCCCCGGCGGCGGGATCGCCGGCGACGAGAACTACCGGCCCGGCTTCGGCGACCCCCGTCAGGGCTTCGAGACCTGCGGCATCGTCGAGTTCATGGCGAGCCACGAACTCCTCACCCGTATCACCGGCGACCCTCTCTGGGCGGACCGCTGCGAGGATCTCGCGTTCAACATGCTGCCCGCGGCGCTCGACCCGCAGGGCAAGGCCGTCCACTACATCGTCAGCGCCAACAGCGTCGACCTCGACAACACCAGGAAGACGCAGGGTCAGTTCCAGAACGGCTTCGCCATGCAGTCCCTCCAGCCGGGCGTCGACCAGTACCGCTGCTGCCCGCACAACTACGGCATGGGCTGGCCGTACTTCACCGAGGAGCTGTGGCTCACCACCCCGGACAACGGCCTCGTGGCGGCGATGTACGCACCGTGCAGCGTCCGCGCCACGGTCGGCGCCTCGGCCACCGCCGTGACCGTCACCGAGGAGACCGGCTACCCCTTCACCGAGACCGTCACCTTCACCGTGACCACACCGAAGGCGGTCGCCTTCCCCCTGCGGCTGCGGATACCCGGCTGGTGCCGCGGCCCGGAGATCAAGGTCAACGGCACGGCCGTGGCCGCGTCGGACGGCCCGGTGTTCGCCACCGTGAACCGCACCTGGAAGAACGGCGACGTGGTGACCCTGCGGCTCCCGCAGCGCACGTCCCTGCGCACCTGGGCAGGCAACCACGGCGCGGTGAGTGTCGACCACGGACCGCTCACGTACTCCCTGAAGATCGGCGAGAGTTACGTCCGCTACGCGGGGACCGACGCCTTCCCCGAGTACGCGGTGCACGCCACCACCCCGTGGAACTACGGCCTCACGCCGGACACGCCGTTCACGTTCACCCGCGACGACCGGCCCGTCCCCGACAACCCCTTCACCCTCGCGGACGCCCCGGTCCGCATCACCGCGACGGCGCGCCGTATCCCCGAGTGGCTCGCCGACAACGAGCACGTGGTGGCGCCGCTCCAGCAGAGCCCGGCCCGCAGCACCGCGGCGGCCGAGACGGTCACCCTCGTGCCCATGGGGGCCGCCAGGCTGCGCATCACGGCCTTCCCGACCGCCGCACCGGACGGACGCGCCTGGATCCCGGAACCCGCCTACCGGCGGCTGCTCAACAAGAACAGCGACAAGGTCCTCGCCGTCGACGGGATGTCCACGGAGAACAGCGCCCGAGTGGTGCAGTTCGACAACGTGGGCAGCGGTGACCACGCCTGGCAGCTCGTCGACCGCGGCAGCGGCTGGTACCTCTTCCGCAACGGCCAGAGCGGGAAGGTGCTCGGCGTGGACCGGATGTCCACGGCGAACAGCGCGACGGTCGTCCAGTACGAGGACAACGGCACGGCCGACCACCTCTGGCAGCTCGTCGACGACGGCAGCGGCTGGTACCGCATCCGGAACAGGAACAGCGGCAAGGTGCTGGGTGTGGACGGCATGTCGACCGCGAACAGCGCCCAGGTGGTCCAGTACGACGACAACGGGACCGCCGACCATCTGTGGAAATTCATCTGACACGCCACGACTTCGGCTACCGCAACCACGAGGCCGTCCGCTGAGCGGACAGGGTCGACCGGATGCCGTATTGACGGTGTGCCGTCAAGACGTCACGATCGGGCACACACCGCGCCCCTCCCCGCCTCCCGCGGGGAGGGGCGCACCGGTACGTCCACGCCCTTGCCCCTTCGCGCGTACGGAACTCGGAGCCCCCCATGACTCGTCCCGCCCCCAGACGCACAGCCCTGGCAGCAGCGGCCTCCCTCGCACTCGCCGCCCTGCTCGCCGCCGCCGTTCCCGCGGCGGCGTCCTCGTCCGCCGCCCCGTCCGCCGCCGTCCTCGCCGCCCCGGACATCCCGATCGCGAACGTCAAGACACATCTCACGCAGCTCCAGTCCATCGCCACCGCCAACGGCGGCAACCGCGCGCACGGCAAGGCCGGTTACAAGGCCTCCATCGACTACGTGAAGGCCAAGCTGGACGCCGCCGGATTCACCACCGCCCTCCAGACGTTCACGTCGAGCGGCGCCACCGGCTACAACCTGATCGCCGACTGGC
>NZ_JAFLRJ010000372.1 GCF_017315755.1 Streptomyces beijiangensis | reverse complement strand
GGCACCCTGCCCACCGTCGGCCCCCGCACCCTCGACCACCACGTCGCCGTCGTCGTCAGCGCCGGCAGCGGCTGGTTCAAAAGCGCCGACGGTGGGCAGGGTGCCGTGCTGGAGGCCGACGCCGAGGCAGACCAGGCCGAGGCGGTGGTGGACGGGGCTCGGCGTAAAATAGCGCATCCAGGTGTGATACACCGCGAATCGCCCTCCCTCTGTACTGCGTTCGTGCCGCGTTCGTGTGGCGTTGCCGCCGCGTTGCGTCCAACCAGCGTTGATCTTTGTCCATGGACCCGGTCGCCGCCAGGGGGCAAAAGTGGGCTCCGTGTCAGATTTCACGGTGGGTGACGAGGATTTTCAGCTGGACGGGCGGCCTGTGCGGCTGCTGTCGGGGGCGATGCACTACTTCAGGGTGCACGAGGAGCAGTGGGGGCACCGGCTCGCGATGCTGCGGGCGATGGGGCTCAACTGTGTGGAGACGTACGTACCGTGGAATCTGCACGAGCCGCAGCCGGGCCGGTTCCATGACGTGCAGGCGCTCGGCCGTTTCCTGGACGCGGCTCAGCAGGCCGGGCTGTGGGCGGTGGTGCGCCCGGGTCCGTACATCTGCGCCGAGTGGGAGAACGGTGGGCTGCCGCACTGGCTGACGGGTCCGCTGGGCCGGCGGGTGCGTACCCGTGACCCGGAGTATCTGGGCCATGTGGACCGCTGGTTCCATCATCTGCTGCATGAGGTGGTGCCGCGGCAGATCGACCGCGGCGGCCCGGTGATCATGGTGCAGGTCGAGAACGAGTACGGGAGTTACGGCTCGGACCAGGTCTATCTCGCTCATCTGGCGGGTCTGTTGCGCCGGCGCGGGGTGAGTGTCCCGCTGTTCACCTCCGACGGCCCTGAGGATCACATGCTGACGGGCGGTTCGGTGCCCGGTGTGCTGGCGACGGCGAATTTCGGTTCGGGTGCGCGTGAGGGCTTCGCGGTGCTGCGCCGGCATCAGCCGCGCGGGCCGCTGATGTGCATGGAGTTCTGGTGCGGCTGGTTCGACCACTGGGATGCGGAGCATGTCGTACGGGATCCGGCGGACGCGGCGGAGGCGCTGCGGGAGATCCTGGAGTGCGGGGGCTCGGTGAATCTGTACATGGCGCACGGGGGCACGAACTTCGCGGGTTTCTCGGGTGCCAACAGGGCTGGTGAACTGCATGGGGGCGAGCTGCAGCCGACGGTGACGTCGTACGACTACGGGGCGCCGGTGGACGAGTACGGACGGCCGACGGAGAAGTTCTGGCTCTTCCGGGAGATCCTGGCGGACTACCAGGAGGGCCCGCTGCCCGAGCTGCCGCCTCCGCCACCGCAGCTGGGGGTCCCTGTGCGGCCCGTACTGACGGACTGGGTGCCGTTGGCGGAGGTGCTGGGGGCGCTGGGTGGCCCTGAGCAGGAGGCCGCGGTCCCGCCGACCTTCGAGGAGCTGGATGTGGACCGGGGTCTGGTCCGCTATCGGGTGGATGTGCCGGGCCCGCGCAAGCCGTATCCGCTGACGGTGTCGGGCCTGCGGGATGCGGCGGTGCTCTGTGTCGACGGTGTACGGACCGAGCTCGGGGCCCCGGTGGCGGGCCCGGCGGCCGTGGAGCTGTGGGTGGAGTCGCTGGGGCGGGTCAACTACGGGCCGCGTCTGGCCGAGTCGAAGGGCATCACCGGCGGCATCCTGCACGAGCGGCAGTATCTGCACGGGGTACGGGCGCAGGGGCTGCGCCTGGACGCGTTCGACGATGCGGCGGCGGTCGCGAAGCTGCCGTTCGGGGTGGTGGAGGGCGGCGAGCGGGGTCTGTACCGGGGGACGTTCGAGGTCCGGGGCGCCGGTGACGGGTCGCTCGGACTGCCCGGGTGGGGGCGCGGGTTCGTGTGGGTGAACGGTTTCTGCCTGGGCCGGTACTGGTCGGCGGGACCGCAGACCACCCTCTATGTGCCGGGTCCGGTGCTGCGTGAGGGCGAGAACGAGGTGTGGGTCCTGGAGTTGCTGGAGCCGGGCGAGCCCGTCCTGGATCTCGGCTGAGCCTGGGACAGACCACGAGGGCCGACCCTTGGTAAGGGTCGGCCCTCCATTGCGTCTGCCCCTTACACCTCGCGCACTTCGAAGGCGTCCAGAGCGAACTCCGCGACCCCGTCGTCGCCGACCTTGCGCAGCCCCACCCAGGCGTCGCCCGCCGCGGGTGCGGTGAACTCGTAGCTCAGCAGCGTCGGTTCGGTGGCCACGGGGAGGGCCAGGCGCTCCAGTTCGCGCGGGGCCGGCTCGTCGACCCCGGTGATCCAGGCGTACTGGCCGGCCGTCTGGTTCTCGTACCGGAAGGAGACGCGGTAGCGCTTCCCCGCAGTGAAGCGGACCGAGTGGTCGACGGTCCGGTAGACGAGGCCGTCGTTCTCACCGCGCGACTTCAGGGACTGGGTGCCGTCGATGATGTCGTCGACGGCCTTGCCGTTCCAGCCGCGCTGGGTGAAGGTCGCGTGCCGCTGCGCGATGTGCGTACGCGGGTCGGTGGAGCCGCCCGCGTCGCCCTTCACGAAGGGTCCCCAGCCCTGGGGGACGTTCTCGAAGTCCTCGAAGGCCAGCGTTCCGGGCTTCGAGGTGGGCTCGGCCGCGACGACGCGGACGTTGTCGAAGCGCACCTGTGCCTGTCCCGCGTCGGCGCGCAGTGTGAGGTCGACGCGGCCGCCGCCCTCGGGGACGGTGAAGCGGGTGAAGATCCGCTGGAAGCGGGAGTCGTGCTTGCGGTCGGCGGCGACGTAGTTCCCGGCGCAGGACACGTCGGTGTGGTTCGTGGCGGTGACGCCGTCGGCGGTACGGATCTCGAGTGCGGCCCGTCGCCGCTCCCCGGCGCTCGCGCCCACCTCGACCTGTACGGATGCGGCGTAGGTCCCGGCCCGCAGCCGTCCGAGCCGCTGGCTCACGCGGGTGGCGCCACCGCCCGCGACCACCAGTTCGTAGTCGCCGATCGCGCTGAGGGCGACCTTCGCGGCCCCGCTGACCGTCCAGCCCTTCAGGGAACCGGAGTTGAATCCGGGGTCGTACACCGCGCTCTTCTGCCCCCAGCCCGGGTCGCCGACGGCCGGCACCCTGCTGCGGTAGAGGACGTACGGCTGACCGGCGTCCGCGTCCAGGGTGACCTTCCCCGACCGGACGGGGGCGTCGCGCACGAACTCCCGCCCCTGGTCGGTGAGCCGGTACACGGCGACCCGCGCGGTGCCCGCCCAGCCGCGCGGCAGGGCCCAGCTGGTGCTGCCGCCCGCCTGGTTGTAGTGGTAGAGCTTGCCCGGGTCGGTGGCCTTGCGTGGCTCCCAGGGCAGCAGATAGGCCCCGCCCTCGTACACCACACGCCCGTCCGTGGTGATGCGCCGCGCGCCGCTCGTGTCGTCGACGACCGTCGCTGAGGGGCCGAAGAAGGTGATCTCGTGCTCGGTCCACCGCTTGACGGGGTAGGCCTGGAGGTACTTCGCGGGGAGCGCCTCGGTCCAGATGATGTCGTAGAAGGCGTGCCAGTCGGTCTTGTTGACCCAGCCCTCGAAGTTGCCCATGCGGGCGGCGCCGAGCAGGGTGGGCCACTTGTTGGCGAAGACGTCCTTCTGGTGGTTGCGGATGAAGCGGATCAGCTGGGAGTTGATGCCGCGCGAGGTGTCGCCGCCGTAGTCGGTCTCGTTCGCCCAGTGCGACCAGATCGAGGAGCGCTCAAGGCCGTGCCCCCACTCGCTGGTGACGGTCCAGCCCTGGTCGCGCAGTGCGCGCTGGAGCCGGTCCGAGGTCCAGCCCGACTCGCGGAAGACGTCGAGGTAGATCGTGTTCAGGGCCGGGTCGGTCTCGTCGCGCAGGTTCTTGAAGCGCTTGATGATGTCGCCGGAGACGAGGTCGCGCCGTGAGTCGATGCGGTAGCTCTGGTCCAGCCAGTCCCACTGCTCGTTGGTCTTGTCGACGAGCGTCTCGGAGAAGGCGTGGGCGACGGGGTAGGACTCGGTGGCGTTGACGTGGACAGCGAAGTCGCTGTTCCACTTTCGGCCTTCCCTGACCAGGGTGTTGAGGTCGTCGAGGCCGCCCGCGCGCTCGTTGTGGTTGCCCGCGTAGTCGGGGTGCGCGGAGTCGTGGCCCTCGGACTGGTAGCCCTTGAGGAGGGTGAACTGGCGCAGTCCGTCGGTGGCGAGCGAGATCCGCTTGACGTTGTCGAGGGTCGCCAGGAAGGGGTTCGTGGCCTGCGAGGCGAAGTTGAAGGGGATGTGCGGGACGACGCGCAGGTGCTGCTCGTCGGCGCCCAGCGGGGTCACCATGATGTCGCGGAAGGCGATGGCGGCGTCCTGCCAGTCGACGATGCCGTCGCCGTTGCGGTCGCGGGTGACGACGACGGTCGCGTACGGGAGCGGTTCGGTGGCGTCGACCGGCGAGGTCGCCGCGCGGTGGGTCCACTGGCCGCAGGCGAGCCGGGCGGTCACCAGGTCGCCGGTCTTCACCGTCTGCCGCCAGAGCCGCCCGTTCTCCCAGGTGGTCCCGGCCGCGCTGTCGACCTTGTCGTAGACGGTGTTGGTCTCGACGGCCCCGCCGAGCCGGTCGTGGGCGACGACGGCGTACGCGTATCCGACGGGGGCCGCATCGGGTACGGCGTCCGCGGTGACCTTCACCAGGGTGTCGCCGCTCTTCGCCTTGTCCAGCTGGACCTTGGCCGCGAGCAGCGTGGCACCGGGCTGGTCGCTGCGTACGGCGAGGAAGGCGAGCCCCGGTATCTGCAGCGTCCCCACGCGCAGCGCCGCGGTGTCCGCGATCCGTGTCACGCGCCAGTCGACCTGCCAGTCGCGCACCCGGATCTCGACGCCGATCTCGGTGTTGCCGTCGAGTGCGAGGGTGTACGCCATCCGGTCGCGCCCGTGCGGGGTCGCGGTCACCTTCGGGGTGTGCGCGATGCCGTCGACGAGGACGGTGGTCACCGGGTCCTGCTGTCCGTACAGCTGCGCGCCGGTCCCGCGGTCGGTGTACGACACGATCCGCGGGAAGTCCGTGGCGACCTTGACGGAGAGCGCCCCGGAGACCAGAACGGCCTCTCCCGGCACTGCTGCCGCTGCGGAGGCCGACGGGGCGGCCGCCACCGCCGTGCCCACTCCGGCCAGCGCTCCGGCGGCCACCACGGTCCTGCGGCTGGGTCCGGGCCGGTCTCCCTGGCCTCGTACCTCGTTCTCTGCGTGCACACTCACTCCTTCGTCCTGCCGTGCACGTCACGATGGTGGGGGCGGGGGTGATGCGCCCATGGACAAAGGAGGGACACCTGTTGGACTAAAGGTTTCCTGTCCGGCCGGTCTCCGGCCGATCTCCCGCCGGAGACCGGCCGATCTCCCGCCGATCTGCTGCCGATCTGTCTGGCCGATCTGTCCGCCCGTACAGTGGAGGCGTGACGGGCGGCAGCGAGGTCGTACACGGATATCCGCACCTCGAGACCGTGCGGGCGGCCATCACCGCGCTCTACAAGCGGCTGTCGTACGACGGGATCCGCACCTACGCACCGAGCGTCGCCCCCGTCGACGTCGCCTTCTCCGACCAGGACGACCTCCACCTCGGCGCGCAGCGCGTGGCGCGCGCCATGGTCCAGCACCTTCATCTGCCCGACGCCCGGATGATCGTGAGCTTCCGCGAGATGCAGCATGCGGCAGGGGTGGAACTGGCCGCGGGCCCCGAGTACTTCATCGATCTGAACGACCGCTTCCGCACCCACCGCAACGACATCGGCGCAGCCCTCGCCCACGAGGTCATGCACGTACTGCTGCACCGCCTCGACCTCACGTTCCCCGGCACCCGCGACAACGAGATCCTCACCGACACGGCGACGACGTACCTGGGTGCGGGCTGGCTGCTCCTCGACGCGTTCCGCGAGGACGAGCTGTCCCGGCAGAAGCTCGGCTATCTCACGCCGGAGGAGTTCGGGTACGTCCTGGCGAAGCGCGCGGAGGTCTTCGGCGAGGATCCCTCGATCTGGTTCACCAGCCCGCAGGCGTACACCGCGTACCGCAAGGGCCTCGCCCAGGCGGGCCAGGACCACCTCGAGCCGCCGCTGACGGCCGCGGGGTGGGCGGGCCGCCGCCGGTACGCGAAGGACCGCCGTTACGCGGCGGACCACCCCGGCTGGTCGCCGCCCGGCTCCCTGTACGCCTTCGACAGCGGCAAGGACGGCCTGCGGGTCTCCTTCCCCTGCCCGTGCTGCTTCCAGCGCATCCGGCTGCCGTGCCGTGGCCGGGTCCGGGCCCGCTGCACGCTGTGCCGCACGGTCGTGGAGTGCGACACCTGAGCAGGAAATGTCTTTGCGGTGGGGCCGTGTGCGCGCGATGGTCGGACCATGACGAACGTGATGGACGCGGTGCTCGGCGGGGACGAGGACGCCGTCGTACGGGCGCTGCGCGCCGGAGCTTCGCCCGAGTCGCAGAGCGAGGGCCTGGGCACCGCGCTCTACCGGGCGGCGCTCGGTGACCGGCCCGGCATCGTACGGCTGCTGCTCGCGGCCGGCGCCGACCCGAACCGGCCGAGCGGCGACGACACCGTCGACCTGCCGCTGTGCGGCGCGGCGAGCGGCGGCCACACCGAGGTCGTACGGGCACTCCTCGCGGCGGGCGCGGAGCCCGATCTCCGTGAGGAGCTCGATTTCACGGCGATGACCTGGGCGGCTCAGAAGGGGTACGGGAAGACGGCGGAGGTCCTCCTCGCCCATGGCGCCGACCCCGACCTGCCGGGCCCCGGCGGGGTGCCGCCGCTGGTCATGGCGGCGAGCCGCGGTTCGGCCGAGACCGTGAGGGTCCTGCTGCGCCACGGTGCGAGCGCGCACCAAGAGGCGCTGGCGGAGGCCAGACGGTGGCTCGCCCTGGATGTGGAGCAGGAGGTGCGCCGGCAGCTCGGCGAGAGTTACGGGCCCGCGTACGAGGCGGTCGCCCGGCGTGTGCGTGAGGACGGCGGGCTCACGGTGGTCGTGGATCTGGTGGGCGAGGACGCGCCCTGGGCGAGCGCCGAGCAGCAGACAGGCCATGGGGCCGTCGCCACGCTCCTGGAGACGGAGCTGGGGATCCGGGCCTCCTTCGACGAGCTGGCCGAGCGGGCGCTGCGGTACGGCGATCCGTGTCTGGACGACTGGTTCGAGCCGATGTTCGCACTGCAGCGCAGGGGCGACGAGGAGACGTACCAGGCCGCGGCGGCCTGGGCCGCCGACGGCGGCCATCCGCTGCGCCAGGCGTTCGCGGCGGACGTCCTGGCCCAACTGGGCTTCGCCACCGGCGAGAAGCCGTTCGCCGTCCGCTCCCTGCCCGTCCTGCGCGAACTGGCCAGGACCGCCGAGCACCCGGAGCTGATCCAGTCGGCCGTCCTGGCGCTGGGTCACCACGGCGACCCGGCGGCGCTCCCGGAGATCCTCCGGCATGCCGCGCACCCGGACCGCGATGTCCGCTACCGGGTGGCCCTGGCCCTGCACGGCCTGGTCCCCGCCGACCACGCCGACGCGCTGGCCGCGCTGGTCACCCTGACCCGGGACCCGGACGACGAGGTCAGGGACTGGGCCACGCTGGACCTGGCTGCGGTGGAGTCGGACACCCCGCAGATCCGGGAGGCGCTGGCGGCACGGCTGGACGACGAGCACCCGGACACGGCGGCGGAGGCGGCGCTGGGTCTGGCGATGCGTCAGGATCCGCGTGCGGTGGAGACGTTGGTACGGATCCTGGCGGACGAGGACCCGGAAGGGTATGCGCACTCGACGGCGCTGGAGGCGATCGATCACGTGGAGGACGCGTCGACGAGGCACCGCCTGACGCGGACGACACCGCGCTGCCGCTGAGCGCCGCGCACGCGACCTTCGGCCGCGTTGTCCTCAATCGCCGGACGGGCTAATTTTTGCCCGATACCGGCTTGCTTGTGCACGCACATGCAAGACCGGAGGGGCAAAATCTAGCCCCTCCGGCGATTGAGGAGCGGGGGTCCGGGGGCGGAGCCCCCGAA
>NZ_JAFLRJ010000371.1 GCF_017315755.1 Streptomyces beijiangensis | reverse complement strand
GGGGAGGGCCCGCCTGGGCCCGCGACGAGGCCCCCGCGCCAGGGGCCTCGTACCTCTGCCACGGTGATCTTCATCTCGGACAGCTCGTCAGACACCCCGTCCCCGAAGGGCCTTGGCTGCTGATCGACATCGACGACCTGGGCCACGGCGACCCGGCCTGGGACCTGGCCCGCCCGGCGGCCTGGTACGCCGCCGGCCTGCTCCCGCCGGCCGCCTGGACCCGCTTCCTGGCCGCCTACCGGGCCGCGCGGGGCCCGGCCGTTCCCCCCGAGGGCGCCGACCCCTGGCCCCGGCTGGACGTTCCCGCCCGTGCCCTCACCGTGCAGACCGCCGCCATCGCCCTCGCCAAGTCGACGGCCCGGAAGCGTGAACTCGACGAGGCGGAGCGGGCGATGCTCGCGTCCTGTGTCCGAATTGCCGCCCTCCCGCCCGAGTTGGCGCGCGATCCGTCATCGTAGGGTGAGCAGGTCCAGTCACAACGGCGAGGAGTTGAGCCGAGCATGCAGTGTCCCAAGTGCCATGCACCGATGCACACGTACAACCGCAATGGCGTCCAGATCGAGCAGTGCAGCGGCTGCCGGGGGGTATTCCTGGACTACGGGGAGCTCGAGTCGCTGACCCGCCTCGAGTCGCAGTGGAGCCAGCAGGCCCCGCCCCCGCCGC
>NZ_JAFLRJ010000370.1 GCF_017315755.1 Streptomyces beijiangensis | reverse complement strand
TCCCACCGGGACAGCTGGAGCTGGCTCCAGCTGTCCCGGTGGGACCGCGCGAAGGAGGAGAGCGTCTGGATGGGGCCCAGCGCTCCGTTTCGGGCGTACGCCTCGTGGAGGAGGCGGTGTCCCTCGGTCGCGTCGTGCTTCATGCCCGTCAGGGCGCGCCTGACCTCGCCCAGCTGTTCGTGGTCGAGCTGACCGGCCCGGTCCCGCTCCATGAGGCGGCGTGCCTCCTGGAGGCGGGTGGACGCCTGGTCCAGGTAGATCTCGCCGCGGTCGGCGTTGTTGTCCGCCATCCCGAGCTTGAGATCTTCCATGCCGCGCTTCAGCCCGTACAGCGAATCACCGGGCAGGGCGCTGGAACTGGCAGCGGCCACTCCGCTGAAAGCCCCTGCCGCGACACCTACGGTGAGGCCGCCCGCGGCCAGTCCTTTCGACCAGCGGGAGCGGGGGCGCAATTTCCGGAGCGCGGTCGCCCGGTGGGCGCCGCGACCCGTCCGCTGCTCGGGCACCCGAGGGCCCGCCGATGCACCTCCCTCGGCGAACAGGGCCTCCATGGCTGCCACGAGCTGGGCTCGTTGCACCACTTTGACCTCGGGGTCCAGCTCGGGCCTCGGCAGTGCGCCGAGACCGTTCGCCAAGGACAGCAGCCCGTCGGGCTCTGGCTGTTGCTCAGCCGCCGTGTCCTGGAGAGTCTGATCCTCCAGGGTCTGGGCGAAGGCGTTCGCCCGCCGGTGTGCCGAAACGTGTCCGATCACTGGCGGCACCTCCTCTCGTCATGACCATCGACTCCCCTCGGGGTCCAGAAGGTTGCACACCTTGAGCGCTTACACACTTTCGAGTGAGCGCCTGCGGGCGTGGCGTGACCACAGGGAGCCTGCATCCCGCTCAACGAGCCGCACGGCAGTTGGGTTACGGACGAAGGATGATCGGACCGCAGTGGATTTGACGGTCATTTCAGCGTGCGTCGTCCGGGAGGAGCCGGGCGAGCGTCCGAACGGCCCGGTACTGCAGGGTTTTGATCGCGCCCTCGTTCTTGCCCATGACCCGGGCCGTCTCCGCGACCGAGAGGCCGTTGAGGAAACGGAGCGTGACGCACTCCTGCTGTTGGGGGTTGAGCTTGCGGACCGCTTCCAGGAGGGCCGCGTTGGAGAGGGATTCGAGGACGGAGTCCTCGGGTGAGCGCTCGACCTCGTTGGCGTCGAGCATTTCGCCCGTGGTCACTTCGAGCCGGAAGCGGCTCGATTTGAAGTGGTCGGCGACCAGGTTGCGGGCGATGGTGACCAGCCAGGCGCCGAAGTCACGGCCCTGATAGGTGAACGTGGAGATACGGCGCAGGGCGCGC
>NZ_JAFLRJ010000037.1 GCF_017315755.1 Streptomyces beijiangensis | reverse complement strand
CGGTCGGCGAGCACCGGCGAGAAGCCGAGTACCCGCCACAGTTGGGGACTCGGCTCGGTGTACGGCGGCACCAGCCGGTCGCGCAGAGAGATTCTCGACGGGATCGTGTAACCGAACCGTCGCAGCCGCTGCCCCCATGTGGGCGGCTGTTCTCCTGCGTCTTGGCCCTGCAGGGCTTTGGGCGCTGTACTTGTCACCGCGCCATCGTAGGGAACGCATCTGTGCGAGTCCCGTCCCAGGGGCTGGGAGTATGGGGATTGTGACTGGAACGCACGCTGAACCTGGATCTGGATCTGGAACGTCGGCCGGGACGCTCGTCCTCGCCGGGACGCCCATTGGTGACATCTCGGACGCGCCACCCCGGCTCGCCGCCGAGCTGGAGCGCGCCGATGTGATCGCCGCGGAGGACACCCGGCGACTGCGCGGGCTGACCCGGGGGCTCGGGGTGCACACCACGGGGCGTGTCGTCTCGTACTTCGAGGGCAATGAGTCCGCCCGTACGCCCGAGCTGGTCGAGGCGCTGGAGAGCGGCTCGCGGGTGCTGCTGGTGACGGATGCGGGGATGCCCTCTGTTTCGGACCCGGGGTATCGGCTGGTCGCGGCTGCCGTGGAGAAGGACATCCGCGTCACCGCCGTACCCGGGCCCTCCGCCGTGCTCACCGCGCTCGCGCTGTCCGGGCTGCCCGTCGACCGCTTCTGCTTCGAGGGCTTTCTGCCCCGGAAGGCGGGGGAGCGGCTCGGGCGGCTGAAGGAGGTCGCCGGCGACCGTCGTACGCTCGTCTACTTCGAGGCCCCGCACCGGATCGCCGACACCCTCGCCGCGATGGCCGAGGCCTTCGGGGACGAGCGCAGGGCCGCCGTCTGCCGTGAGCTCACCAAGACCTATGAAGAGGTGAAGCGCGGTCCGCTCAAGGATCTCGCGGAGTGGGCCGTCGACGGCGTACGGGGTGAGATCACCGTGGTTGTCGAGGGTGCGCCGGAGAGCGGGCCCTCCGATCTGGACCCCGCCGAGCTGGTGCGCAGGGTGCAGGTGCGCGAGGAGGCGGGGGAGCGGCGCAAGGAGGCCATTGTTTCCGTCGCCGCCGAGGTCGGGCTACCCAAAAGGGACGTTTTCGATGCGGTCGTGGCCGCAAAGAATGCGGCTCGGACCAGCCCTGGAGAAGGTAAAGAACGCGCGTAGATGGCAAAAGCGCCCCGGCTCTGACCGGGGCCTTTTCCATGACTGGGCCAAGAGCCGATCAATACTCGGCAGGCCCTGGTGCGCATCGGCTCCCACGGGCGTCCACTGGTTGTGGAGGCGCATTCGTCTCCGAACGGCTTGTCCGGCGGACAAGAGGAGTGGGCATGAGCGAGATTGTTGACACCACGGTGCACGAGGCTTACGCGTTCGCGTGCATGCGGTGTGGTTACGGCTGGGAGCAGGCCTACGAGATAGAGCACCATGTGGACGCCTCGGGCCATGCGTTCGTCATGTACAAAGCCGAAGGCGCCCGGGTCCCCTCACCGCTCTCCACACCGAGCTGCATGAACTGCGGCGGCCATGTCGTACGCATCATGCGGTCCGGGCAGGTCTCGACCGTGCAGGGCCTCATGCAGCACCACACGAAGAAGGTGCGCAAGACCGACGCCCAGGCTGCGGAGGGTGCCGAAGCTGCGGAGTCCGAAGCGCCCGAGGC
>NZ_JAFLRJ010000369.1 GCF_017315755.1 Streptomyces beijiangensis | reverse complement strand
CCCCCCGCCACCGCCGAAGCGCCCGGGGACGGGGGAGAGGCGGAGGCCCGGCAAGGACCGATCCCCGTCTACCCCGCCGCCGAGCGCGCCGTCCGGGCGCTCGCGCAGGCCGTCAGATACGCCCAGTGGCGGCGGCAGGCCGCAGAGCCGGGAAGGGTTCCGGAGTACGAGAACATCGACGAGGCCGGGGCCGCCGCCCATATCGAGGCGCTCCTCGCCTCCGCCCATGTCGACGTCAGCCGCGGACTCCCCCTCTCGCCCCGGGACGCCCGTGAGCTGCTCGCGCTCTACGGCATCGAGGTACGCCCGACGCGTCCTGCCCCGTACGCGGACGCGGCTGTCGCGGCCGCCGCCGAGCTCGGCTATCCCGTCGCCCTCAAGGCCACCGCCCCGCACCTGCGCCACCGTCCCGACCTCGGCGGCGTACGCCTGGACATCGGAAGTGAGACCGGGCTGCGGCGCGCCTACCAGGAGTTGACCGACGCGCTCGGCAAGCCGGAGGAGGTCCAGCCGGTCGTCCAGGCGATGGTCCCGCGCGGCGTCGACACGGTCGTACGCGCCGCGATCGACCCCGCCGTCGGCGCCGTCCTCTCCTTCGGTCTGGCCGGCGCCCCCTCTGAACTGCTGGGCGACACCGCCCACCGGCTCGTCCCTGCCACCGACAGGGACGCCGCCGAACTGATCAGAACCATCAGGACCGCGCCCCTCCTCTTCGGCTGGCGGGGATCGGCCCCTGTCGACACGGCCGCCCTGGAAGAGCTGCTGCTGCGGGTCTCCCGGCTCGTCGACGACCACCCCGAAGTGGTCTCCGTGGCCCTGGAACCCGTGGTCGTCTCCCCGGCCGGACTCTGCGTGCTCGGCGCCTCCGTACGTCTCGCACCGCCCGCCGCCACGGGCGACCTGGGTCCCCGACGCCTCCCCAGCTACTGAATCCACCGAGGGCCCGGCCGTCCCGGGCAGGGCCGTAAGATGGGGGTCATGGCAAAAACCGGTACGACGACCCAGGGGCTGCGCGCGGCGATCGAGCGCAGCGGCTACTACCCGGCCCTCGTGGCCGAGGCGGTGGAGGCCGCCGTCGGCGGCGAGCCGGTCGCCTCGTACCTGGTGCACCAGGAGACGACTTTCGACTCCAACGAGGTGCGCCGCCACTGCACCGTCCTGGTCCTCACCGGTCACCGTTTCATCGTGAGCCACACCGATGAACAGGCCGCCGACGACAGTTCCCCGACGCCGTACGCGACGACCTCCACCGAGTCCGTCAAGCTCGACCGGATCTCCTCCGTCGTCCTGAGCCGCGTCGTCGCCAACCCGGAGAAGTACGTCCCCGGGACCCTGCCCCGCGAGGTCGTCCTGACCATCGGCTGGGGCGCGGTCGCCCGTATCGACCTGGAGCCCGCCGCCTGCGGCGACCCCAACTGCGAGGCGGACCACGGCTACACCGGCAGCTCCACGGCCGACGACCTGAGCCTGCGGGTCAGCGAGGCCGGCGACGGCCCGGACACCGTGCGCCAGACGCTCGCCTTCTCCCAGGCGCTCTCCGAAGCGACCGCGGCGACCTCGCGCTGATGGCCCAGCCCGTCTGGCACGATCCGGAACCTCTCGCTCTCTCCACCGCGCCGCTGCCCCAGTACGGCTCGGGATCGCTCGCGGACCTCCTCCCGACGCTCGCCGCGGGCATGGGCGTCCCCGGCATGGAAGCGTCCATCGCCGAACTCGCCCCCGCCGACCGCAACTGTGTGTTCCTGATCGACGGTCTCGGCTGGGAGCAGATCAAGGCGCACCCGGACGAGGCCCCGTACCTCCACTCCCTGCTGCCCACCTCCCGGGGCAACACAGGACGCCCGCTGACCGCCGGCTTCCCCGCCACCACGGCGACCTCCCTCGCCTCGGTCGGCACCGGGCTGCCCCCTGGCGCGCACGGCCTCACCGGCTATACGACACGCAATCCGGCCACCGGTGAGCTGATGAACCAGCTCCGCTGGAAGCCCTGGACCGACCCCCACGCCTGGCAGCCGTACCCGACGGTCTTCGAGCTCGCGGACGCGGCCGGTGTGCACACCGCGCAGGTCTCGTCCCCGGACTTCCGGCACACACCGCTCACCAAGGTCGCCCTCAGCGGCGGTACGTTCCACGGGCGGCTCACCGGCGAGGACCGGATGGACCTCGCGGCCATCCAACTGGGCGCGGCGGACCGGTCGTTGGTCTACACGTACTACAGCGAGGTGGACGGCAGGGGCCACCGCTTCGGCGTCGACTCCGACGACTGGCGCGGTCAGCTGATGTACGTCGACCGGCTCGTCCAGCGCCTCGCCGATCAGCTCCCGCCGCGCTCGGCCCTCTATGTCACCGCCGACCACGGCATGATCGACATCCCTTTCGACGAGGAGTCGCGCATCGACTTCGACGAGGACTGGGAGCTCGGGGCGGGCGTCGCACTCCTCGGCGGCGAGGGCCGTGCCCGGCATGTCTACGCCGTACCGGGTGCCGCGGCCGATGTGCTCACCGTCTGGCGCGAGGTGCTCGGCGAGCAGTTCTGGGTGGCGAGCCGTGACGAGGCGATCGCCGCCGGCTGGTTCGGCCCCGCCGTCGACGAGCGGGTGTACGGCCGCATCGGCGACGTCGTCGCCGCCGCCCACGCCGATGTCGTGATCACCGCCTCGCGGCGGGAGCCCCACGAGTCCCAGATGGTCGGCATGCACGGCTCGATGACCCCCGTGGAGCAGCTGGTCCCGCTGCTCGAAGTACGTTCCTGACCTCCCTTCCCGTTCCCCTCGAAAGGCCCCCGACCTGCCATGCCCGAGCTGGTGTTCTTCTCCGGAACCATGGACTGCGGAAAGAGCACCCTCGCTCTTCAGATCGAGCACAACCGCTCGGCACGAGGTCTGCAGGGCATGATCTTCACGCGCGACGACCGTGCGGGCGAGGGCAAGCTCTCCTCCCGTCTCGGCCTGGTCACCGCGGCCGTCGAGGCGGGCGAGGGCTTCGACTTCTACGGGCATCTGATCAGCCACATCTCCAAGGGCGGCCGCGCGGACTATGTCATCGCGGACGAGGCCCAGTTCCTCTCCGCCGAGCAGATCGACCAGCTGGCCCGGGTCGTCGACGATCTCGACCTGGACGTCTTCGCCTTCGGCATCACCACCGACTTCCGCTCCCGGCTCTTCCCCGGCTCGCGCCGCCTGGTGGAGCTCGCCGACCGGGTCGAGGTGCTCCAGGTCGAGGCGCTCTGCTGGTGTGGCGCCAGGGCCACCCACAACGCCCGTACGGTCAACGGCGAGATGGTCGTCGAGGGCGCCCAGGTCGTGGTGGGCGACGTCAACCACTCGGCGGGCGAGGTCGGTTACGAGGTGCTCTGCCGCCGGCACCACCGGCGCAGGGTGACGGCCCAGGCAGCGGGGGCCGGCGCGCTGTCGCCCGACGTGCTGCCCGTCACGGCCGACTGACCCTCCGATCCTGCGAAAGCTTGTGCGGAAAACCTGTCAGTAGGTATTTTTGGCCCGGGTGAACAACGACTCGGGAGACCACCTTGCCGTCTACGCCGACCAATCCGACGACCGCCGCACGCATGGGCGGCACACTCATACCAGCGGGGACCATCGGCTACGAGACGACGGTCCCCCGAGCACTCGTCCACCGCACCGCCGTCTCCGAGGTCTTTCTGACCGGATGGCGCAGGACGGGCGGGGACAGCTTCCTCTGTGCCGCGCAATGGCCGCGCGGGCACAGCCTCTACGGGGCGGAGGACGGCACGTTCGACCCATTGATCATCGTGGAGTCGACGCGCCAGGCGGGGATCCTGCTGGCCCACGTGGGGTACGAAGTCCCCCTGGGTCACTCCTTTCTGATGCAGCGTCTGTCCTGGCGGAGTACGGCACCCGTGATCCATGACGCCGGGCCGGCCGAGCTGCTCATCCATGTGGAGATCAAGGAGATACGGCGCAGGGCGCGCGGTGTCGACGGCATGGAGGTCCATGCGGAGTTCACGCTGGGCGGGAGGCTCTTCGCGCAGAGCGTGGGCTGGCTGCGATGCGTGGCGCCCGGCGTCTATCCGCGGGTCCGCTGGGGCGGCGCGCGGATGCGCTCGGTCGGACCGCCGCCGCACGTGACCGGGGAGCAACCCGGCATGGTGGGAAGGGAGTTGGCCCGCGATGTGGTGGTGGGCCGGCCCGACCGTGACGGTGTCAGGCGGCTGAGGGTGCCGCTCGGGCACCCGGTGCTCTTCGATCATCCGCTGGACCATGTGCCCGGCATGCTGGCGTTCGAGGCGATGCGGCAGGCCGCGGTCGCCCGGCTCGGGAACGACGCCGTACTGCCCGTCTCAGGGGACGCGGAGTTCCCCAGGTTCCTGGAGATCGACGAGGAGTGTCTGATAGACGCCAGGACGGTGGCCGCGGCGGAGCCGGGTCTTGCGCCGTCCAGGGTCGAACTCACCCTGGCCCAGGGCGGTGTCACCGCGATCAGGGGATGGCTGGAGCTGGCACCGCGCGCAGTGGTCCGGGAGCGCGGGTCGCTCGAGACGGTGTGAGGTCACGCGGGGGTGGTCTCGGCGGACATCTCCGCGACCACCCCCAGGTGGTACGAGACCTTCCGGGGCGGGACCAGACCCGGAATGATGACCTCCCACATGTCCGCGATCCGTGCGGGCAGGGCGCGGCGGCTGTCGATCACCTGGGTGACCAGCTGGACGCCGGTGAACGCACTGACGATGAAACGCGCGGTGTTGTCGATGTCCAGGTTCGCGCGGATGTCGAGCTCGGTCACGGACTGGCGCAGCAGATCGGCTGTGATCTTGATCCAGTCCCGGTAGGGATCGGGAAGCGGTTGCTGGAAGGCGCCGCCCTCCAGGGTCAGCCGGATCCCGGCCCGCACCACTGGGTCGTTGAGCAACTGGGCCGCCAGCTCGAAGGACATGCGGATCACGGCTTCCAGGCCCGGAAGGTTCTTGGCCGCCAGCTGGCGCGCGGCTTCGATGGAGGTCTGGTGCTGCGTCAGCATCACGGTGTGCGCGAGCTCCTCCTTGGAGGAGAAGTGGAAGTACAGCGCACCCTTGGTGACCCCGCCCTGGGCCACGATGTCGCTCAGGCTGCTGGTTCCGTAGCCGTAGCGGTCGAATACTTCGGCGGCGGCCCGGACGATCGTGGTGCGGGTCTGCTCTGCGCGCAGCTGTTTGGCCATGAGGCGCCTTTCGTCCGAAACGGAAGCCGGAGAAACGGGTTGACCGGTTCGTTCTTTGCTTAAACCTGACCCTAACTTATTGACCAATGTTGACACCCCCGGAGGCTGGAAAGCGATGTCTGAGCGTGTACTTGTGACCGGTACGACCGGATTCATCGGAAGTGCCGTTCTCCGTGCGCTGGTCGAGCGCGGCGAGACGGACCTCATCGCTCTGGTCCGCACGCCGGAGGCCGAAGCGTCCCTGCCGCGCGGTGTTCTGGGCGTCCGCGGAGACTTACGGTTCCCGGAGTCTCTCAGGGGAATCTGTGACGGAACAGATGCCGTCGTGCACTGTGCCGCCTATGTCGGAAGCGATCCCGGGCTCTGCGAGACCATCAACAGGACCGGCACCGGATATCTGCTGGCGGAGGCGCTGCGGGCGGGGGTCTCCCGCACGGTCTGTCTCAGCACCGCCTCCGTGTACGGCAGCGGACCGCACCGGGGCCTCCGGGAGTCCGGCGCCGTCCCCGCCCCGGTCTCGGTGACCAGCGAGAGCCGGCTCGCCGCCGAGACCGCGGTCCGCGAGGCCGGCGGGATGGCGGTACGGCCCCATCTCGTCCACGGCCGCGGCGACCGCTGGGTGGTCCCGGCGCTGGCGGTGCTGTTTCGGGTGATCCCCGGCTGGGTCGACGGCGGGGCGGCCCGTACCTCGATGATCCATGTGGACGCGCTCGGCCGGGCGATCGCGGTACTGGCGGCGAGGCCCGACACGTGGCGCCCCGGTGCCGTCTACCACGCGGCGCACCCCGAAGCCCCGTCCATGCGTACGCTCGCGGACTCGCTCGCCCGGCACCTCGGCGTCGTGGTGCCTTCCGGGGGCGTCTCCCGGGCCGCCGCGCTCGAACAGGTCCGCGCGGCAGGTCTGCGGGAGAGGCATCTGGAGATGCTGACGGTCGATCACTGGTACGACTCGGCCGCGCTGTGGGACGCGACGGGCTGCGCGCCGGGGCCGCGGTTCGACGCTGCGCTCGGCGCCGACAGCGCCTGGTACGCGAACCACCTGGGCGGCGGGCGGGGGTAGCGGTCCCATCAGGCGCCCGCCCTGCGGCCGTCCACGGTGAGGTCCGCGCACCGTACGTCGAAGGAGAGGAGCCCGGTGACGGCCCGTACGGCCGGCAGCGGATCCTTGTACGACCAGGCCGCATCGGGCAGTTCCGCGCCACCGGCGCCGCGGTAGGACAGATGTGAGGCCGTGCCCTTGTACAGGCAGTCGACCTCGGTCCCCGACGGCACGAAGCAGGCCAGGTCGACGTCCTCCGGCGGGAGGTAGTAGCGCACGGGCAGCCCGGTCTCGAACACCGCGACCGGCCGGTCGGACTCGGCCACGACCCGGCCTTCGATCTCCACCCGGACGTGCCGCGAACTGCGCACCGCCTCGATCAGGTGGAGGGAGTCCGGTGGCTGCCCGCCGGCTCCCTCCTCCTGCTCGTACCAGTGATCGAGCACGGTGCCGGGGAAGCGCAGCCACTCGAAGGCGATGTGCCCTGCGAGGCCCTCCGCCGGATAGCGCCAGGCGGCGTTCGCCACGACCTCGCCGTCGAGCCGCAGGTCGTAGAAGACCGTCGCGCCGGCGTGGGGTCCGCCGGCGGGCGGGGCGGCGGCAGGCTCCAGTGCGTCCGTACGGACATCGGAGTCGGGGAACGCGTACGTCGCGTACGGCACCCCCTGCTCGTGCACGAGCAGGGGCCGGCTGCTGTCGACGACCGTGTGGACACCTCTGGTCCCGCGTATCCGGCGCTCGCCCGGCTGCCAGGTCAGGGCCTCGGGATTCAGCACGGGATCCCTCCTCCTGAAAACCGGTCGACCGCCCCGTTTTTTCGGGAATAATCGAGGCAGGACAGCCCCGACCAGGCCTTTGTGCTGGAACCGGAAATAGTCACAGTCTCGGTCCTTCTCGAAGGAGGCACGGGTGCCAACAAGTGTTCTCGGGGGACGACTTGTTACTGAGTAGATGCTCTGTGAGGATGAACTCCTGCGGAAGGAGGCACTCTTATGTCCCAGGGGAACACCGCTGTTACCGACCCTGAAATTCACGCCGTGGCCTGCCCTGTGCGGGAGGTGATAGACCGTGTCGGCGGCAAATGGAGCGTGCAGATCATTCTTGCCGTGATGCGGGGTCCTGTGCGCTTCACTGCACTGGAGCGCCGGATCGACGGCATCAGCCGCCGGATGCTCACTCTCACCCTGCGCAATCTCGAACGCGACGGGCTCGTGGTGCGCACGGTCTACCCCACCGTGCCGCCCAGGGTCGACTACAGGGCCACCGACCTGGCCCGTGAACTGCACGATCCGCTCGAAGGGCTCGCGGAGTGGGCGCGGCGCAACCGCGGGAGCATCGCCGCGGCCCGTGCGGCGTACGACGCCGGGAGCGGCAGCAGCGCGATCGCATCCTGAGGCCCGGCGCCGCTAGGCGGGAACCGGGACTGCCAGCGTGATGGCGTAGCGGTCCAGCGCATCCGTCCACATCAGGACCGGATCGAGCCAGGCCGCGGCGAGTTCGCTGCGCAGTCCCTCCCTGCGGAACTTCGCGGAGACCTCCGTACAGATCTCCTCGCCGGACCGCAGCGCGACGGTGAGACCGGCGCCGGGGATGCGCGCGGTGACCGCTCTGCGGGCGCGCAGCCGCAGCTCGATCCGCTCCCGCCCCGCGTCCCAGTGCGCGACATGGTCGAAGTCCGCCGGGTCGAAGTCCGCGCCGAGCTCGCGGTTGATGACGGACAGGACGTTCTTGTTGAAGGCGGCGGTGACGCCCTGCCCGTCGTCGTACGCAGCCATCAGCGTGGCCTCGTCCTTCACCAGATCGGTTCCCAGCAGCAGCGCGTCCCCCGGCTGCAGCGCGGCCCGTACGGAGAGCAGGAAGGCCGCGCGCTCGGCCGGCAGGAGATTCCCGACGGTGCTGCCCAGGAAGCAGATCAGCCGGGGTCCGGGCGCCGCGGGAAGCACGAGCCCGTTCTGGAAGTCGGCGAGCACGGCGTGCACGGTCAGGCCGGGGTTCCTGGCCAGCAGGGCGTGGGCCGCACCGGTCAGCGCGGATTCGCTGATGTCGACCGGGACATAGGTGAGCGGGGAGCCGAGCGCGTCGATGAGCAGCCCGGTCTTCTCCGACGAGCCGGAACCGATCTCGACCAGCGTGCGGGCTGCGGTTGCCGAGGCGATGGCCGCTGCCCGCTCCCGGAGGATCTCGCGCTCGGCGGCGGCGGGGTAGTACTCGGGGAGCCGGGTGATCCGCTCGGAGAGTTCACTGCCCCGGGCGTCGTGGAACCATCGCGGCGGGATGCGCCGGGGCGAGCGCGAGAACCCGAGGAGCACGTCGGAGCGCAGGGCCCCGGCGTGGCTCATGGGGAGCCGGCGGGTGAGAGTGAGCCGGCCGACGGGGGCGGTGGTCACGCGCGGTGTTCCTTCCAGGAGTCGAGCACGTCGTCGGCGGGAGTACGGCCGCGCAGTACGTACCTGGCGGTGAACTCCGCGACGGTGTCGATGACATGGGCGCTCGCCCCCCTCCGCGGCAGCGCCTCCAGGGCGGCGATGAAACAGTGCTCCGCCGCGGTGCGCAGTCCGGGGTCGGTCAGCCCGTGCCGGGCGGCGGCACGCCAGAGCGGATTGCGCGGCGCCGGTGCCGCGCCCGCGCGTACCGCGAGAGGCCTGACGGCCCGGAACGCGCTCTCGGTCGCCCGGGGGTCGTCGAAGAGGGCGGAGCAGACGGCGAGCGGTACCAGCCAGCCGTCGTCCCCCGACTGGGCGTCGATCATGCGCAGTTCGAGATGGCCGTGCGGTCGTACGGGAGGGAAGAGCGTCGTCAGGTGGTAGTCCAGGTCCGGGGTGGTGGGCGGCCTGGGCGCTCCGCCGCGTATCCAGTCGCGGAAGGTGAACCCCTCGGGGGCGCTCCAGGGGGCGTCGTCGGTCCGTACGAACATGACCTGGGAGTCCAGCGCGTGCGCGGCCCACTCGGCGGCGGGCGCCCAGCCGTCGCGCCTGACCGGCGCCCGGCCCGCGTCGAGTGCCGTCCACACGGCCTGCCGGTTGGAGCGGAGGCCGGTCGGAACACCGTTCAGCAGCGGTGAGTTGGCGAAGGCGGCGACCAGCACGGGGCCCAGCAGACGGGCCAGCTGCCAGCGTCTGTCCTGCCCCAGAGGCCCGGGCTCCTGCGAGCCTGCGTCCAGGCACACCTGCACCGCGGCCGAGCTGCACATCATGTAGCGGCCGGCCCGGCCCGTACGGTCGAAGTGCCGTTCCATGGCCGCGTACCGGGGAACGTCGAGCACCCGGAGCGGCGGGTGCCACGGGTTGAGGCCGTGCCCCGCCAGGCCCAGCCCGTGCGGGCGCAGTCGGTCGCGCACCAGTTCGAGGTCGGCGGCCACGGTCTCCACGCACTCCGTGAGGGAGTCGGCCGGGGGCGAGCTGAGTTCGAGCTGGCCGCCCGGTTCGAAGGTGAGCGCCGAGCGGAGGGGCAGCGCACGGATGGCCGAGGCCGCTTCCGCGGAACGCAGGGGGCTGACGGGGCGGGCCGGATCACCGAGGTCGAGCAGGAGCCACTCCAGTTCCACACCGATACGGCGGGGTGGACCGTTCTTGAAGCAGACTCCGCGGATGTGGTCCTCGGCCCCGTAAGGGGTCAGGGTGTCCTCGGTCGTGGGGCGCAGGTCAAAGGGCATGGGGGGACCTTTGTTCGGGTGGGACGGGATGTCTGCGCACGTGCTCAGCGGGCCTGCGCGGAGTCCTCGCCCCCGGCCCGCAGCAGCAGGGCGAGCTGGGCCCGCCGTTTCACATGGAGTTTCTTGTACGCCCTGGTCAGATGCTGTTCGACGGTGCTTATCGTGACGAAGAGCCGGTCCGCTATCTGGCGGTTGCTGTGCCCGCGGGCAGCGAGTGAGGCGACCCGGTGCTCGGCCTCGCTGAGCGCGGCGGCAGGCTCCTGTGGGCCCGGGGCGGAGAGGGCCCTGACGGTCTGGTCCGCCGCGCCGTCCGGGGTGCGCGGCGGAGGCGTCCCGGGCCGGGAACCGGCCGGGCGGCCCGACACCTGATGGGTCCAGCCCAGGTCGTAGAGCGGGTGTGCGAGCTGGTACGGATCGTCGCACTGCTGCAGGGACTCGACGGCCCTGACGAGCAGCTGCGGCCGCTCCTCGGGGCGGCTGCACGCGGCGATCACGCGCAGCGTCACCGCACGGATGCGGAGGTGCTCGGGGGCGCACCGGGCCAGCTGGGCCCAGGCGAGCTCGGCCGCCTCGCCGCGGAGTCCCAGCGAGAGAGAGGCCTGCGCGGCGTCCGTACGCCACGGCACCAGGGCGGGTATGTCCATCTGCCACTCCTTCGCCTGCTCGCCGACCGCCTGGAAGTCGTCGTACGCCTGGGAGGACCGCCCTGCCGCGAGATGCTGCCGCCCGCGCGCCTGGAGGAAGGCGAGCCCGACGGGCGTCCGGTACATGGCGTGGGGGAGCGGGATCCTGAGGTGCTCGGCCAGGGTCTCCTCGGGCCTGCCCAGAGCCGTTTCGGCCTGCAGCAGGGTGCTCAGCGGGAAGCCTATGCAGACGCCCCAGTTCTTCGACGTCATGATCTTCAGGGCGGTGCGCGCGTGGTTGGCGGCCATGAGCAGCTCGCCGCGCCTCAGGTGGATCTCCGCCCGCAGGGCGGTGAACTGCGCCTGCCAGGTGGGTGCGTTGCTCTCCTTCGCCTCGGCGAGAAGCGGCTCGCTCCACCGCTCCGCCGTGGCCAGCCGGTCGCTGAGGAGAAGCGTCAGCACGGAGGCCTGGAGCACGCCGACGGTCTGCTCGCAGAGCCGGTACTTGTGCAGCAGCCGCTCCGCCGTGTGTGCGAGCCGCTCACCGGGGCCGTCCCGCATCAGGCTGCGCAGCAGGATGGCGGCCTGCAGATGCGGGCTGACGGCCGTGGTCGAGCGCGAGGCCAGAGCCCCTGCGGGCGCGTCGGGGCGTGCCCGGCCGGCCTCCGGATAGGCGGTGGACAGCCACATGCGGGAGGCCTGCACATGGGTCGACGACGCCGGGCCGCCGGTCTCCTCCGAGCCGTTGGCCAGGCGCAGTACGCCGAGCGCCCCCTCCGCCTGCCCGAACCAGAGCATCGAGTTGACGGGAGTGGCGATGTCCGGTCCGGAGAGGCGTCCGGTGCGCAGCGCAGATGTCAGCTCCGGTACGTAGCGGAGCGCCAGATGCGGGTTCGAACGCCATTCGGTCCTGGCGAGCATGGCCGCCGTCACGGCCTGCTCGTCGGCGTCGGTCCCCGTCTGCCGCGCGAGCCTGAGGCAGTCGAGCGCGAACGCCACCTCATTGGCGTCGAGGGCGTCCGCGGCGGCCTCCTGGAGGACTGCCACCGCGTACAGGGCCACCGGGCGCTCACCGGCGAGCAGATGACGGGCGACGGTACGGGTCGGCGCGCCCGCCGTGAACAGCAGTTCGGCGGCCCGGCTGTGCAGCGCGGCACGCTCCGTGTCGCCGAGCGCGCACAGCACCGCGTCACGCGCCTGGGTGTGCCGGAGCCTTCCCTCGTCCAGGATGCCCGTCGCCGTGAGCGCGCCGGCCGTGCGCCTGGTCGCATCGGCGTCGAGGCGGGCGAGCTGGCCGGCCAGTTCAGGGGTTGCCGACGTGTCGAGCACGGCGAGTGCCTGGGCGAGCGCGAGCGTCGCGGGCTCACCGCGGTAGAGGCAGCCGATCAGTGCCTGCCGGTAGGCCGTACCGACGGCGAGTACCGGCACATCGGTGGTCGGCACGCCGGTGGCCGGTACGAGCACATCGCTGTCCTCCGCGAGCCCGCCCAGTATCAGCGGGTTGCCGCCGCTGACGCGATGGGCCTCGTCCCTCAACTCCCGTGCCGTACGCCTGCCGAGGCGGGCGGCGACCATGGATTCGACGCCGAGGGGCGAGAGCAGGGGCAGCTGGATCCGGCGGAACAGCGGCTCGCTCGGCATCTCGGCCTCTAGGAGTGCCCTGGCCGGCTGGGCCTGGACCGATTCGTTGAGCACGATCAGCAGGCGGCACGCCTCCAGCCGGCGCGTGAGGAACGACAGGCAGCGCAGGGTGGCGGCATCCGCGTACTGGACATCGTCCACGCCGATCAGCACGGGAGCCGTGGCGCGCTCGGCCAGTGCCATCAGCCCCATGCAGAGCTGGTGGAAGAGACGGCCGGGGACCTCGTCGGCGGATCCGTGGACGGCGGCCGATTCCGTGATGGTACGCAGCAGTTCACCGGTGCCGGCCGAGCCGAGCCCCGATCGCTCGGCGCTGTGCAGCAGTTGGGCGAGGACGCCGAAGGGGATGACCTGTTCGGTGCGCGAGGCGGTGGCGCCGAGAATCACGGCGCCGGAGAGGGCCGCCTGGTCGGCGAAAGTGCGCAGGAGTGCGGACTTGCCGCTTCCCAGCGGGCCGGAGACCAGAGCGATCCGATTGTTCCCGTGTAAACATTCTGCGAACAATTCATTAAGGGCGGTGAGTTGGCCGTGCCGTTCGTAGAGTCCTGCGGATTCCAGTGCCGTACCTGGGGCTTCGGGTATCCAAGTTTGCTTTGCTTCCATTTTCGTTCGGATCCCCCATGGTCACGAAGTCACGAAATGAATGCAGCGTGTCCTGGCGCGCCCCGGTCCCGTTCCGGAGGCTGTGTGTGCTCTCTTCCGCTGAATTAAAGTACCGGGCGACCCGTTTCGTCAACGACAAAAAGTCGCTGGCAGGGGCACTGCTGACAGGTGTGTCAGTGGCTCCGAACGCCGGTGAGGTGGCCGTTTCCCGGCCAACCGGGGGGTGGAATACAAGACTTCGCTTCGAACAAGTGAGCCAGATCACTTCGGTTGTCCGGAAAGGTGGTCCCGCGGTCCGTCAGCGGGCGGACCGTACGATCGTGAAGACCGCGCCCTCGGGATCGGCGACCGTCGCCATCCGCCCGCTCGCCCCATCGCGCGCCTGCTGCAGGACATGGCCGCCCAGTTCGGCCACCCGCCGCGCGGCCTCGTCGACGTCGGCCACCTCGAAGTACGTCATCCAGTGCGCGCCCCTGTCGTGCGGCAGCGCATGACCGACACCGTGCAGGGAGGCGACCGGCCGGCCGCCGAGGTGCAGTGTCAGATAGTCGAAGTCGGCTGAGACGACCGCCTCGGCTTCGTACGCGAAGAGCGCCTGGTAGAACGCGCCGACGGTCGACGTCTCCCGCGTCACCAGTTCGTTCCATACGGGAGTCCCCGGCACCCCGGCCACCGCCGTACCGAGATGTCCTGCCGCCTGCCAGATCCCGAAGACCGCGCCCGCCGGATCGGAAGCTATGACCAGCCGTCCCGCCTCGCCCGCGTCCAGCGGGCCGACGCCGACGGTGCCGCCGCTGTGCCGGATCGCCGCCGCCGTGGCGTCCGCGTCGTCGGTCGCCAGATACGGGGTCCAGGCGACCGGAAGGTGTCTCTCCGGAGGCAGCTGCCCGATACCGGCGACCTCCTGGCCGTCGATGAGCGCGCGGACGTACGGACCGAGCTGCTGCGGCCCCGGTTCGAAGTCCCAGCCGAACAGTGTTCCGTAGAAGTCCTGGGTCGCGGACAGGCCGTGCACCATCAGACTGACCCAGCAAGGCGTGCCGGGGGCGCGCCGAGTGGCTGCCTCGGTCATCTTCACTCTCTCCTCGGACGGATTGGGGCGGCCGACCGGCCACCCCCGCCCAGATGCTTGCAGCACCTGCCGCGCAGCGCGCCCCGGCCGCGCCGCATTTCTCCAGCGGTGTTGTGGTTCCGTCCCGATCACTGCGCGAGGATGGCACCCATGAATGCCATCATCACCGCATCCGAACTCGCGAGCGAGTCGGCAGGGCCGCGCCCGCCGGTGCTCCTGGACATCCGCTGGCAGCTGGGCGGCCCGAACCAGCGGTCCGCGTACGCGTCGGGCCACATCCCTGGTGCCGTCTTCGTCGACCTGGACGCGGAGCTCGCCGGCCCGCCCGGCAAGGGCGGCCGCCACCCGCTTCCCGACCCCGATGCCTTCGGCGCGGTGATGCGCGGGGCCGGGGTGTCCGGGGACCGCCCGGTCGTGGTCTACGACGGCGGACAGGGCTGGGCGGCGGCCCGGGCCTGGTGGCTGCTGCGCTGGGCGGGCCACACCCAGGTCCGTGTCCTCGACGGCGGCCTGGGCGCGTGGACCGGACCGCTCTCCGCGGAGACCCCGGGCCCGGCGGAGGGCGACTTCGCCCCCGTACCGGGCTCGCTGCCCCTGCTCGACGCGGACGCGGCGGCCGCCCTGGCCCGGTCCGGGCTGCTTCTGGACGCGCGGGCCCCCGAGCGCTACCGGGGCGACGTCGAGCCGATCGACCGGGTCGGCGGCCACATCCCCGGTGCGGTCTCCGCCCCGACCTCGGCGAATGTCGGCGAGGACGGCCGGTTCCTGACCCCGGAGGCCCTGGCTGCCCGCTTCTCCGGGCTGGGCGCCACGGGGAAGACGGATGAGGTCGGTGTCTACTGCGGATCCGGTGTCTCCGGCGCCCACGAGGTCCTCGCCCTGGAGATCGCCGGATTCCCGGCCGCCCTCTACTCGGGCTCCTGGTCCGAGTGGTCGTCGGACGAGTCCCGGCCGGTGGCCACGGGCCCCGAACCCCAGTAGGACGCCGCGCGACGCGAAAAGGGGCCCGCACCTGCGTGCGGGCCCCTCCTCGTAACTCCGTACCAGCCGGTGGCTAGTCCTTGTTCTTGCGCCGGGTGCCGAAGACGATCTCGTCCCAGCTGGGCACCGCCGCACGCCGACCGGGACGCACCCCGTCGGCTTCCGCCTGCCGGTCCGTCGTCCCCGTCAGCCGGTCGCGGTGGCCACTGACCGCACGGGGCATCAGTACGTCGGCGTACGCGGACCCCGCGCCTGCCGAAGCAGCCGGCGGCTCCTCGATCACGGGCTCCCTCACGGGCTCGGCGGCCGGCGGCTCGGGCGGAGCCGGGCGCTCGGGCACGACCATGTCGCCGCGGAAGCTCGGTACCGCTTCCAGCAGACTGGTCAGCGAGTCGCGCTCGCTGGTGTCGTCGGCCACGGGAGCGGCGGGCACAGGAGCGGTGGGCCGCTCCATCTGCCGGTCGAGCTGCCGGTCCAGGGCACGGTCGAGCGGCCGGTCGCGCGGCAGCCTGGCGATGCGCGGTACGAACGGGAAGCTCGGCTCCGGCGCGGCCAGGGAGTCGTCGGACTCGCCGATGAGCGAGCGCGCCTCGTCGTCCACGGCCTGCACCAGACGGCGCGGCGGATCGTACGTCCAGCTCGCCGAGTGCGTTTCGGTCGCCACCCGGTACACCAGCAGGACTTCCCAGGTGCCGTCGTCGCGGCGCCAGGAGTCCCACAGAACGGTGTCCTTGTCGGCGCCGCGCAGCACGAGGCGCTCTTGTACCGCATCACCGAGCTGAGGACCCGTGCCGGTGTTCTCACCGGC
>NZ_JAFLRJ010000368.1 GCF_017315755.1 Streptomyces beijiangensis | reverse complement strand
GAGATACGGCGCAGGGCGCGCAGGAAGGTCTCACTGGTGAGATCCTCCGCCGTCGCCTTCCCCCCGACGCGGTAGTAGATGTAGCGGTAGACGGTGTCGCTGTACTGGTCGTAGAGGCGCCCGAAGGCATCGGCCTCGCCGGCCTGGGCACGTTCGACCAGCTCCATCATGCGGGCGCTGTCGCTGTCGGCCGTGGGTCGGCGTGGTGCGGGTGCTGCGGTGGACGTGCGGGTAGAGCCACGAGTGCTCCGTCTGCCGACTGCCGCGCTGCTCTCGGCGAGCGCGTAGCAGGGGCCGACGGGCGTGAGCGTGGCGGGCAGGGGGGTGGCGAGGGC
>NZ_JAFLRJ010000367.1 GCF_017315755.1 Streptomyces beijiangensis | reverse complement strand
GTCTGGCAGCCTCCTTCGCGGCGACCCCCTCCCCTTCTTCCTCGGCGCCGGCCACCGTGTCGGGTGCGGGCATCAGCGTCGCCGTCTACAACGGCACGCTGACCAAGGGGCTCGCCGCGAAGGCGGCTGCCAGACTGCGGGAGTCGGGGTTCACCGTCCCCTCGGTCGCCACGGCCCGCAGCCAGGACCACACCACGACGCTGGTCGAGTACGGCCCCGGTGAGCAGGACCGGGCCAGGAAGGTGGCAGCGCTCTTCCCCGACGCGCGGCTGCAGGCCGGTACGGCGGCGGGGCTGAGCCTGGTGCTCGGGCAGTCGTACGGGACGACGCCGGCGCCCGCCGCATCGGAGAAGGCCCGCTCGGCGGACGACAACCCCTGCTCGAATCTGACCTTCGGCTGAGGAAACGAGGAAGCCAGGACGGGGGAAGCGGCATCGGGGGGACAAGGCCGCTTCCCCCGACGAGAACGGGACCTGCAAGCCCGAGCCGCAGTCAGGGGGAAGCGATGCGGCGCGGACCCCGCAGTGAGGTCCTGTTCCGTGGAGCCCCGCGCATTCCTGCCAGATCCGCCGGGCTCGGGATCAATCCTCCCCCTTGCCGGGCGGTCCTCCTGACGGCAAAAGGCCTTGACCCATGGGCCCTTGGTCCCTAAAGAGGGTGTACGGATAGACTCTCGCGACTGCAGCACGGGGACCGCAGGGAGGGCAGGGCCGAGTAGTGCCAGCGAAGAAGATCATTCTTTATATTCTCGTTGTCTTCATCCTGTACACGATCATCACTTCTCCGGCCAGATCAGCCGATCTCGTACAGGTAGGGTTCGAAGGCATATCAAATGCCGCACAGGGCGTCGGCGAGTTCATGACCCAACTGGTGAGCTGAGCCCGAGCCCGCTAAGGAGTCCCTTTTGATCCGCCATCTGGTCCTCTTCAAGCTCAACGAGGGCGTCGGCCGCGATGACCCTCGCGCTGTCGCCGGCGCGAAGGCCTTCGACGAGCTGGGAGACCTGATCGGGGAGGTGGAGTTCTGGGAGTGCGCCTGGAACATCACCGAGAGGCCCATCGCCTATGACTTCGCGATCAACTCCGCCGTCGCGGACGCGGATGCGCTGAAGCGCTACATCGAGCACCCGGCCCACCAGGCGGCCGCAGGACAGTGGCGCGAGTTCGCCACGTGGGTGATCGCCGACTACCCGTTCTGACCCCTCGCACAGCAGGCCCCCGCCCTTACCGGGCGGGGTTTTTTGCATATCTACGCCCCCAACTTGCCTTCAACACGGCATTTTGCGGTGCTTGCACACAGTGGACATGTCTTGTGATGCTATGACCGCTTTTGACGGATGAATTGAACAGTTCTGTTGAAAAGGGGTGGCGTTGATGACCGTGCCGGCCAGTACTGCGCCCGAGGTGCCGCTCCAGACCGAGCCCGCTCCCACCCCCGCCAGGAGCCGGGGCGCCGACACCAGGGCCCTGACCCAGGTCCTCTTCGGCCAGCTCAAGGTGCTTGAGCCGGGCAGCCAGGAGCACTCAAGGGTGCGCGGGGCGCTCATCGAGGCCAACATCCCGCTGGTGCGGTACGCCGCCGCCCGGTTCCGCAGCCGCAACGAGCCCATGGAGGATGTCGTCCAGGTCGGCACGATCGGCCTGATCAACGCCATCGACCGGTTCGACCCGGACCGCGGGGTGCAGTTCCCGACCTTCGCGATGCCGACCGTCGTCGGCGAGATCAAGCGTTACTTCCGGGACAACGTACGGACCGTGCACGTCCCTCGCCGCCTCCATGAGCTCTGGGTGCAGGTCACCGGCGCCACCGAGGACCTCACCACGATGCACGGGCGCTCGCCGACGACCGGGGAGATCGCCGAGCGGCTGAAAATCGCCGAGGAGGACGTACTGGCCTGCATCGAGGCCGGACGTTCGTACCACGCACAGTCGCTCGAAGCCGCCCAGGAGGGCGACGGCCTGCCGGGCCTGCTCGACCGGCTCGGATACGAGGACCCGGCGCTCGCCGGGGTCGAACACCGCGATCTGGTCCGGCATCTTCTCGTACAGCTGCCCGAACGCGAACAGCGGATTCTGATGCTGCGCTACTACAGCAATCTGACGCAGTCACAGATCAGCCAGGAATTGGGCGTTTCCCAGATGCATGTCTCAAGACTGCTGGCCAGAAGCTTCGCGCGACTTCGATCCGCAAACAGGATCGAGGCATAACCGGATCGAGTGATCCGGGCCAAACGCTGAAAAGCCGCACACCCCCTCTTTCCTGCGCAGATATGTCGACTTGGCGCTACAGCGTGTTGCCGACATGTGACATTCTGCTGGAACCGCGTTTGCCGCAGCCCCTCCTCCGGTATTCAGGTGGAGGCTGCGTTCCTCCGACGGGAGCGTCCGCCGTGACCGTCCGCGACCTCAAGGGGGTGGCATGTCCGCAGAACAGGGCAGCTCGAAGGTGCTCACGCTCACCAAGCCCGAGCCCGCGCCGCAGCAGAAGCAGGCACTCAGCAGCTCGGAGTTGCCGAGCACCGGCGCCATCGACACCCGCACTCTGTCCCGCTCCCTGTTCGTGAGGCTTGCCACCCTCGACGCGGACAGCCCGGAGAAGACGTATGTGCGGGACACGCTGATCGAGCTCAATCTGCCGCTGGTGCGATATGCCGCGGCGCGGTTCCGCAGCCGTAACGAGCCGATGGAGGACATCGTCCAGGTCGGAACGATCGGCCTGATCAAGGCGATCGACCGCTTCGACTGCGAACGCGGCGTGGAATTCCCGACGTTCGCGATGCCGACCGTGGTCGGGGAGATCAAGCGCTTCTTCCGCGACACCTCGTGGTCGGTCAGGGTGCCGAGGCGTCTGCAGGAGCTGCGGCTCGCGCTGACGAAGGCGAGCGACGAGCTCGCGCAGAAGCTCGACCGCTCGCCGACCGTCCCCGAACTCGCCGTCGTACTGGGCGTGTCGGAGGAGGACGTCGTCGACGGCCTCGCGGTCGGCAACGCCTACACGGCGTCCTCGCTCGACTCGCCCTCGACCGAGGAAGACGGCAGCGAGGGGTCCCTGGCGGACCGTCTCGGCTACGAGGACACGGCGCTGGAGGGCGTCGAGTACCGCGAGTCGCTGAAGCCGCTGCTGGCCAAACTGCCGCCGCGTGAGCGCCAGATCATCATGCTGAGGTTCTTCGCGAACATGACGCAGTCGCAGATCGGCGAAGAGGTCGGCATCTCGCAGATGCATGTCTCGCGCCTGCTGACGCGGACGCTGTCGCAGCTCCGAGAAGGCCTGATCGGGGACTAGCCCCCGGCCCGTCGGGGGGCCCGGGGCTGCGCCCCGCCCCCCCCGTAAGCGGCCTCCGGCCTGTCCTCAATCGCCGGACGGGCTTGATTTTGCCCGCTGCGGCATTGAATGCGCCGGCAAGTGGGACTGAGCACGTACGGCTGCGCACACACTTCTGAGCACGTTCGACGTGTGCTCGTTTGAGCTGCGCTGCTTTGGCCCGCGCATATTGATCGCCGGCAAAATCAAGCCCCTCCGGCGATTGAGGAGCGGGGGTTCGGGGGCGGCGCCCCC
>NZ_JAFLRJ010000366.1 GCF_017315755.1 Streptomyces beijiangensis | reverse complement strand
ATCGCCGGACGGGCTTGTTTTTGCCCGGCCTGAATCGCATTGCTATTTCGCCCTCGCGGACAACGACACGCGTCCACCACTCCCGATCGGAGCATGCCCCGTCCCGGCTGCCGCCCCTAGCCTGCGAGAAGAAGCCAAGCGTCCGTTCCAGCCCGGTCACACCCCCCAGTCACCCCCAGGAGTCCCCCATGACCGCTCTCCCGCAGGAGCGACGCGTCGTCACCGCCATCCCCGGCCCGAAGTCGCAGGAGCTGCAGGCCCGCCGTACGGCCGCCGTCGCCAGTGGCGTCGGCTCCGTGCTGCCGGTCTTCACGACCCGCGCGGGCGGCGGCATCATCGAGGACGTCGACGGCAACCGGCTGATCGACTTCGGTTCCGGCATCGCCGTGACCTCGGTCGGCTCCTCCGCAGAGGCCGTCGTCCGCCGGGCCTCCGCCCAGCTGCAGGACTTCACCCACACCTGTTTCATGGTCACGCCGTACGAGGGTTACGTCGAGGTCTGCGAGCTCCTCGCCGAGCTGACCCCGGGCGACCACGCCAAGAAGTCGGCCCTCTTCAACTCCGGCGCCGAAGCCGTCGAGAACGCCGTCAAGATCGCCCGTGCGTACACCAAGCGCCAGGCCGTCGTCGTCTTCGACCACGGCTACCACGGCCGCACCAACCTCACCATGGGCATGACAGCGAAGAACATGCCGTACAAGAACGGCTTCGGCCCCTTCGCGCCCGAGATCTACCGCGTCCCGGTCGCCTACGGCTACCGCTGGCCGACCGGTCCCGACAACGCCGGCGCCGAGGCGTCCGCCCAGGCCATCGACATGATCAACAAGCAGGTCGGCGCGGAGAACGTCGCCGCGATCATCATCGAGCCGGTCCTCGGCGAGGGTGGCTTCATCGAGCCGGCGAAGGGCTTCCTGCCCGCCATCGCGCAGTTCGCGAAGGACAACGGCATCGTCTTCGTCGCGGACGAGATCCAGTCCGGCTTCTGCCGCACCGGCCAGTGGTTCGCCTCCGAGGACGAGGGCATCGTCCCCGACCTGATCACCACCGCCAAGGGCATCGCGGGCGGCCTCCCGCTCGCCGCCGTCACGGGCCGCGCCGAGATCATGGACGCACCGCACTCCGGCGGCCTCGGCGGTACGTACGGCGGAAACCCGGTGGCCTGCGCCGCCGCGCTCGGTGCGATCGAGACGATGAAGGAGCTCGACCTCAACGCGAAGGCCAAGCGCATCGAGGAGGTCATGAAGGCCCGCCTCTCCTCGATGCAGGAGAAGTTCGACATCATCGGCGACATCCGCGGTCGCGGGGCCATGATCGCGATCGAGCTCGTCCAGTCCGGCACCAAGGACCCGAACCCGGCGGCGACCGCGGCTCTGGCCAAGGCTTGCCACGCCGAGGGCGTGCTGGTCCTCACCTGCGGAACGTACGGGAACGTCCTCCGTTTCCTGCCTCCGCTGGTGATCGGCGAGGACCTCCTCACCGAGGGCCTGGACATCCTCGAGCAGGCTTTCGCGGGCGTCTGAAGCACTTCGCCACCCGTGGGCAACGGTCAGAGCGTGTGAAGACCCTGTGGGGGGCCGATGGCGGGATGGAGATCCGACTGTCGGCGGCCCTGTTCCCTGGCGTACGGTTTCTGCAGATGAGAGAAACACCCCGCTCGCAGGGGACTGCGAGCGACTCCAGGCAGGGGCCTCCCCAGTTCCAGCCTGGCCGTGCCTTCGCGCACACCACCGGAGCCTCGAGTTCCGGAAATCCTCACCGATCGGATGGCCGCCCGCCCCACACCCCCCGGGGCGCGCGGTACACCGATCCGGCCCTTCGCTCCGGAACAACCCCCCCTGATCCGGAGCGAAGGGCTTCTCTCATTTCTCCGCGCGCACTCTGCGTAGCGCTCCTCGCCGTTTTCGCGCTGATCACCTGGCAGGTCGCCGCCGACGGGCCGCTGCGCCGCCTCGACGAGAGTCTGGACCGCCATCTGGCCGGCCACGGCTCGCCCTGGCTGACCAACCTCCTGTCCGACTTCGGCAGTCCGAAGGTCGCCGTCCCCGTCCTCCTCACCTGTATGGCGTACGCGGCCTGGCGCGGATCCCGCGCCGAGGTGCTGGCGGCAGGCCTCACGATGGCGGTGACCCCGGCCCTGGTCGTCCCGATCAAGATCTGGACCGACCGCCCAGGACCGCTGACGACGGACACGGGCTACTTCCCCTCCGGTCACACGGCGACGGCGATGGTGGCCTACTTCGGCGCGGCGATGGTCCTCTCCCCGTATCTGAAGGGGATCTGGCGCACAGCGGCGATGGCCGCCGCCGGGTTGCTGACCACGGCGACGGCCATCGGGCTCCTGCTGCACGGCTATCACTGGCCGCTCGACGTGCTGGGCAGCCTGTGTCTGTGCGGGGCGCTGCTGGTGATCAGCTCCAGTTGTACGCGTCGAAGTTCTTCGAGAACTCCTGATTGTTGAACCGGTCCCAGTTGACCGACCACGTCATCAGGCCGCGCAGTGCGGGCCAGGTGCCATGGGTGGCGTACGAACCGCAGTTCGTCTTCTTCGTCAGGCAGTCCAGGGCCTTGTCGACCTCGGCGGGGGCCGTGTAACCGTTGCCCGCGTTCGTCGATGCGGGCAGGCCGATCGCCACCTGGTCGGGGCGCAGCGGCTGGAAGATCTTCGTCTGGTCGCCCGCCACCGGGAAGCCCGTCAGCAGCATGTCGGTCATCGCGATGTGGAAGTCCGCGCCGCCCATCGAGTGGTACTGGTTGTCCAGTCCCATGATCGAGCCCGAGTTGTAGTCCTGGACGTGCAGCAGGGTCAGGTCGTCGCGCAGCGCGTTGATGACCGGGAGGTACGCGCCGGCGCGCGGGTCCTGGCCGCCCCAGGGGCCCGATCCGTAGTACTGGTAGCCGAGCTGGACGAAGAAGGTCTCGGGGGCCATCGTCAGGACGAACTTCGAGCCGTACTTCGCCTTCAGCGTCTTCACGGCCGAGATCAGGTTCACCACCACCGGGGTGGTCGGGCTGCGGAAGTCCGTGTCACCGGTGTTGAGCGAGAGCGAGTGGCCCTCGAAGTCGATGTCCAGGCCGTCCAGGCCGTAGTCGTCGATGATCTTCGAGACCGAGGTGACGAAGGTGTCGCGGGCCGCGGTGGTCGTCAGCTGGACCTGGCCGTTCTGGCCGCCGATCGAGATCAGCACCTTCTTGCCCGCCGCCTGCTTGGCCTTGATGGCGGCCTTGAAGTCGGCGAGCGACTCCACGCCCGGGCATTCGGTGGCCGGGCAGAGGGAGTAGCGGATGTCGCCCGAGGTCACGGAGGTCGGCTCGCCGAAGGCCAGATCGATCACGTCCCAGGAGTCGGGTACGTCGGCCATGCGCGTGTAGCCGGAGCCGTTGGCGAAGCTGGAGTGGAGGTAGCCGACCAGGGCGTGGGCGGGCAGCGTGCCTGTGCCGCCGCCGCTCGTCGCGCCGGTGGTGGCCGTGACCGCCGCCGACTTCGGGGACTCGCCCGCCGTATTGGCCGCCGCGACCTGGAAGCTGTACGCGGTGGAGGGGGTCAGCCCGCCGACCGTAGTCGAAGTGCCCGTCGCCGTCGCGACCTTGGCGCCGTTGCGGTAGACCGCGTACGACGTCGCGCCGGTCACCGCACCCCACGACAGGTCGACCGTCGTGGAGGTGACCGTGCCCGTCCGCAGGCCGGTGGGGGCCGCGGGTATCTGCACCGGGGCGCCGCCGGGGCCCACGAGGCTGAGGTCGTCGGCGGAGTAGGCGGGGGTTCCGTACCAGCCGTGCGTGTAGATCTGCACCGATGTGGTGGAGGGGCCGGTCTTGAAGCTGGTGGTGAGCTGCTGCCAGCTGGTCGCCGACTGCGTCCAGGTGTTGACGTCCGTCGTCCCGGTGCCGGTCGCGCCGAGGTAGACGTAACTCCCCTGCACCCAGCCGCTCAGTGTGTACGTCGCGTTCGGCTGGACGGTGACGGTCTGCGCGCACTGGGCGTAGTCGCTGCCCGCGGGGGTCGCCCGGAGGGCGGAGGTGCCGCTGCGAACGGGCGATCCCACCGCGGAGCCGTTGCTGCAGCTCCATCCGTCCAGGCCCGCTTCGAATCCTCCGTTACGTAGCTGGTCCGCATCGGCGGCCTGCGAAGCCTGTGCCGTGGCGACGATTCCGCTTGCGGCCAGGGCAGCCGCAGCGAGCAAAGCCAGAAGTCTTGGGCGGTCCACAACTGCCTCCGGGCATGGGGGGATTGATGTGGTGGAGCGCGCCACAACATGGTCCAGACCAATCCGGTTGTCAAGACCTCTGGCGGGGCATCAGCCTCCGCCGGCCCCACCACCCCCGTCATTCCTGGCGATTTGGGACGCCGCCTCATGCATCGCGAGCTCCAGGAGCGCGGGATCGGTGAGCGTGCCGTTGCCGTCGGGGAGGACCAGCCAGCGCACCCCGCCCGTCGAACGGCCCGGGTAGGGGACCACGATCCAGGTGCCGCGGCCGGCGCCCCGCACCCCGGTGCCGATCCAGCGCGCGGCCGTCCCCGGGGGGACGAAGAAGCCCATCCGGGAGTCGCCGAAGTCGGCCAGGACCGGTCCTGGCCGGTCGATCATGCGAGTGAGGACATCCAGGGTCGGATAGCCGAGCTCGCCGGGGAGGATCAGTACGTCCCAGAGCCTGCCGGCGGGAAGGAGAGCGACCCCGAGCGGGTTGCGCTCCCATTCCCACCGGCAGGCGTCCGGATCCGGTGCCACCGATGCGAGCCACTCCACCGCGGTCTTTGTCTCCGAGCCACTCATCGCTCGGCCCTCCATCCAGTCCGTGTACGCGAAAAACGGTGCGTGCACTGGGTGAGAGCGCGGTGGGTGCGGATCATTACGCGGGTTTGGCTACTTGTTGGTAGTGAAGTGGGTCACACCATGATCAGTGGTTGTGCGCCCCGGGCGTGCAAGGGTCCGCGCACGTGCAAGGGTCCGCGCACGGTCAGGAGTCGAAGCCGAGGCCCAGCTTGTCCATCGACTTCAGCCAGAGGTTGCGCCGGCCGCCCTGGGCGTCCGACCTGGCCAGGGACCACTTGGTGAGGCCGATGCCCGCCCAGGCGAAGGGCTCCGGCGGGAACGGCAGCGGCTTGGTGCGCACCATCTCCAGAGCGGTGCGCTCGGTCCGTACCCCCGAGAGCAGATCCAGCATCACGTCCGCGCCGAAGCGCGTCGCGCCCACGCCCAGGCCCGTGTATCCGGCCGCGTAGGAGACCCGGCCGCCGTGCGCCGTACCGAAGAAGGCGGAGAAACGGGTGCAGGTGTCGATCGCACCGCCCCAGGCATGACTGAAGCCGACGCCCGCCAGCTGGGGGAAACAGGTGAAGAAGTGCTCCGCCAGCTTCAGGTACGTGTCGGGGCCGTGGTCGAGGTCGGCGCTCAGCCGGCCGCCGTACGGATAGACCGCGTCGTAGCCGCCCCAGAGGATGCGGTGGTCGGCGGTCAGCCGGAAGTAGTGGAACTGGTTCGCGCTGTCGCCCAGGCCCTGGCGGTTCTTCCAGCCGATGGACGCCAGCTGGTCGGCGGTGAGCGGCTCCGTCATCAGTGCGTAGTCGTAGACCGGCACGGTGTACGGACGGACCCGCTTGACCAGCGAGGGGAAGATGTTCGTGCCCAGGGCGACATGCCGGGCGCGGATCCTGCCGTACGGGGTACGGACCGCCATCCCCGCCCCCGAGGCGGCCAGGTCCAGGCCGCGGGTGCGCTCGTAGATCCGTACACCCAGATCCAGGCAGGCCCGCTTCAGACCCCAGGCCAGCTTGGCGGGGTGGAGCATCGCCACGCCCCTGCGGTCGTAGAGGCCGCCCAGGAAGGTCGGCGAGTCGACCTCCGCGCGGATCGCGTCCCGGTCGAGGAATTCCACGCCGGTGAAGCCGCGCTCGGAGATCTCGGTGTGGAACTCGCGCAGCTCGTCGACCTGGTGCGGCTGCGTCGCCACGTCGATCTCGCCGGTGCGCTCGAAGTCGCAGTCGATCCCGTACCGGGTGACCGCCTCCTCGATCGCGTCCAGGTTCTCCTCGCCCAGCTGCTCCAGCTGCTGGATCTCGCCCGGCCAGCGGGCGAGACCGTTGGCCAGGCCGTGGGTGAGCGAGGCGGCGCAGAATCCGCCGTTGCGGCCCGAGGCCGCCCAGCCCACCTCGTGGCCCTCGATCAGTACGACGTCACGCTGCGGGTCGCGCTCCTTGGCGAGGAGCGCGGTCCACAGCCCGCTGTAGCCGCCGCCGATGACGAGCAGATCGCAGGTCTCTTCGCCCGTGAGGGCAGGTCGGGTCTCGGGCTTTCCCGGGTCTTCCAGCCAGAACGAGACCGGACGGGCCTCGGCAAGGGACTGTGCAGCGGTAGTACGACGCATGGCGGCTGGGGCCATGTCTTCCAACTCCCTCAGGGGTTCTTAGGGCTTTGCGCTGTTCTTCTGCCGGCTGTTGCTGAGCAGCTGCGCGGCGAGGACCACCAGTACCGCAATGATGAACATTGCCGTGCCGATGACGTTGATCTGCACCGGCGTGCCGCGCTGCGCCGATCCCCAGACGAACATGGGGAAGGTCACCGTGGAGCCGGCGTTGAAGTTGGTGATGATGAAGTCGTCGAACGAGAGTGCGAAGGAGAGCAGCGCTCCGGCCGCGATCCCGGGGGCCGCGATCGGCAGGGTGACCCGTACGAAGGTCTGGACGGGACCGGCGTAGAGGTCGCGGGCCGCCTCCTCCAGTCGCGGGTCCATCGACATCACGCGCGCCTTGACCGCCGTCACCACGAAGCTCAGGCAGAACATGATGTGCGCGATCAGGATCGTCCAGAAGCCGAGCTGCGCGCCCATGTTGAGGAAGAGCGTGAGCAGCGATGCCGCCATGACGACCTCGGGCATCGCCATCGGCAGGAAGATCAGCGAGTTGATCGCGCCGCGTGCCCGGAATCGGAAGCGGACCAGCGCGAAGGCGATCATCGTGCCGAGCACAGTCGCGCCCACCGTCGCCCAGGCCGCGATCTGCAGCGACAGGGAGAGCGAGTCGCACATGTCGGCGACTCCGCAGGGATCCTTCCAGGCGTCCAGGGAGCCCCTCTGCCAGGCGTAGTTGAAGCGCCCGTTCGGCTTGTTGAAGGAGAACACCATCACGACGATGTTCGGCAGGATCAGATACGCGAGCGTGATCAGGCCCGCGATGGTGATGAGATTGCGTCGGAGCCAGCGCAGCGGGATCGACATCAGACCAGGTCCTCCGTTCCGGCGCGGCGGATGTAGACGGTGACCATGACCAGCACGATCGCCATGAGGATGAAGGAGAGCGCGGCCGCCGTCGGATAGTCGAGCACGCGCAGGAACTGCGACTGGATGACGTTGCCGACCATCTTCTGGTCGGTGGAGCCGAGCAGTTCGGCGTTCACATAGTCACCGCTCGCCGGGATGAAGGTCAGGAGCGTCCCGGAGACGACACCCGGCATGGAGAGCGGAAAGGTCACCTTGCGGAAGGTGGTCGCCGGGGTGGCGTACAGATCGCCCGCCGCCTCGTGCAGCCGTCCGTCGATGCGCTCCAGCGAGGTGTAGAGCGGCAGGATCATGAACGGCAGGAAGTTGTACGTGAGCCCGCAGACCACCGCCATGGGCGTGGCCAGGACGCGGCTGCCCTCGGTCCAGCCGAGCCAGCTGGTGACGTCCAGGACGTGCAGCGTGTTGAGCACGTGCACCACAGGACCGCCGTCCGCCAGGATCGTCTTCCAGGCGAGGGTGCGGATCAGGAAGCTGGTGAAGAAGGGTGCGATGACCAGGATCAGCACCACATTGCGCCAGCGGCCCGCCTTGAAGGCGATGAGATAGGCGAGCGGGTAGCCCAGGATCAGGCAGAGGACCGTGGCCGTCCCCGCGTACAGCAGGGAGCGGATGAACTGCGGGTAGTACTCCTTGAAGGCGTCCCAGTAGGTCTGGAAGTGCCAGGTGACCTGGAAGCCCTTCTCCAGGGAGCCCGTCTGCACGGAGGTCGACGCCTGGTAGACCATCGGCAGCGCGAAGAAGATCAGCAGCCAGATGATGCCGGGCAGCAGCAGCCAGTACGGGACGAGCTTGCGCCGGAGCAACGGCTTGCGCAGAGGGAGTTCGGCGGCGGGGGGTGTCTCCGCGAGCGTCGTCACGCCGCCTCCTCCGTCCCCGCGGAGCCCACTGTCCCTGCAAGCATGGACTGAGCCGCGTCCAGACCGAACGTGTGCTCGGGGTTCCAGTGCAGGACGACCTCGGCGCCGGGCACCAGGCGGGCGTCGCGCTCGATGTTCTGTGCGTACACCTCCAGCTCGGGGCAGACCGGGCTGTCGATCACGTACTGCGTGGAGACACCGATGAAGCTGGAGTCGGCGATGCGGCCCGTGATGCGGTTGCGGCCCTCGGGGATCTTCGCCGCGTCGTCCGCGTGGGCCAGGGAGATCTTCTCCGGGCGTACGCCGACGAGCAGCTTGCCCCCGCTGCGGGTGGGGGTGGACGTCGAACATCGTCCGGCGGGCAGGTGCAGCTTGGCGCCGGAGGCCGTCACCGTGATGTCGGAGCCCGCTTCGAGGACCTCTGCCTCTATGAGGTTGGAGGTGCCGAGGAAGTTGGCGACGAAGGTGGTGTTCGGGTTCTCGTACAGATCGGCGGGCGCACCCAGCTGCTCGACCCGGCCGCCGTTCATCACCGCGACCGTGTCGGCCATGGTCATGGCCTCCTCCTGGTCGTGGGTGACATGGATGAAGGTGATGCCGACCTCGGTCTGGATGCGCTTGAGCTCCAGCTGCATCTGACGGCGCAGCTTGAGGTCGAGCGCACCCAGCGGCTCGTCGAGGAGCAGGACCTGCGGGTGGTTGATGAGCGCACGGGCGACGGCGACGCGCTGCTGCTGGCCGCCGGAGAGCTGGTGCGGCTTGCGGTGGGCGAAGTCGCCGAGCTGGACGAGCTCCAGCATGTCGTCGACCTGCTTCTTCACGGACTTGATGCCGCGCCGGCGCAGACCGAAGGCGATGTTCTCGGTGACGTTCAGATGCGGGAAGAGCGCGTAGGACTGGAAGACGGTGTTGACGGGCCGCTTGTACGGCGGCAGGTCGGTGACGTCCTTGTCGCCGAGGAAGACCGTCCCGGTGGTCGGGTCCTCCAGTCCGGCGATCATCCGCAGCGTGGTGGTCTTGCCGCAGCCCGATGCGCCGAGCAGGGCGAAGAAGGAGCCCTGCGGGACGGTCAGTTCGAGGGGGTGCACCGCGGTGAAGGAGCCGTAGGTCTTGCTGATCCCGGTGAGACGGACGTCGCCGCCTGAGGTGTCTGTCATGGGTTGCGATCCCAGAGTCTTGAGGAGGGGAAGAGGGGGATGGGGCTCAGGTGCCGATGAGCTTGGCGAACTTCTCTTCGTACGCCGTCTCTTCCTTGCTCGAAAGCGAGCGGAAGGCATGCGACTTCGCTGTCATCGCCTTGTCGGGGAGGATCAGCGTGTTGGACGCGAGCTCCGGGTCGATCTTGGCGAGTTCGTCGTGCACCCCTTCGACGGGGCAGACGTAGTTGATGTACGCGGCGAGCTGGGCTGCGACCTTGGGCTCGTAGTAGTAGTCGATCAGCCGCTCGGCGTTGCGCTGGTGGCGCGCCTTCGCCGGGACGAGCAGATTGTCCGAGGAGGTCAGATAACCGGCCGACGGGATCGCGTACTTGATGTCCTTGTTGTCGGCCTGCAGCTGGATGAGGTCACCGGCCCAGGCGACACAGGCGGCCAGGTCGCCCTTGTCGAGGTCCGAGGTGTAGTCGTTCCCGGTGAAGCGGCGTATCTGCTTGCTGTCGACGCCCTTCTGGAGGCGGGCTATCGCCCCGTTGAAGTCGTCGTCGGTGAAGGTCGCGGGGTCCTTGCCCATGTCGAGCAGGGTCATCCCGACCGTGTCGCGCATCTCGGTGAGGAAGCCGACGCGGCCCTTGAGCGCGGGGTCGTCGAGCAGCTGCGAGATGGAGTCGATCTTCTTCCCGCCGGTCGCCTTCACGTTGTACGCGATGACCGTGGGGATGCCCGTCCAGGGATACGAGTAGACGCGGCCCGGGTCCCAGTCGGGGCTGCGGAACTGATCGGAGAGGTTGGCGTACGCGTGCGGGAGGTGTGACGCGTCCAGCTTCTGGACCCAGCCGAGCCGGATCATACGGGCGGCCAGCCAGTCGGTGAGGACCATCAGGTCACGGCCGGTGTCCTGGCCGGCCGCGAGCATCGGCTGGATCTTCCCGAAGAACTCGACGTTGTCGTTGATGTCCTCGGTGTACTTGACCTTGATCCCGGTGCGCTTGGTGAACGCCTCCAGGGTCGGGCGGTGCTTCTCGTCGTCGCTGACGTCCATGTACTCGGTCCAGTTGGAGAAGTTGATCACCTTCTCCTTGGCCGAGTGGTCGTTGGAGGCCGATACGGCATCGTTCTGCCGCTTGGCGGCGGGGATGCCGCAGCCGCTGAGCGCTGCCAGACCGCCGACGCCCAGGGCGCCCGCGCCCAAGGCGCGCAGCAGCGAACGGCGGGTGAGGGCACCCCTGCCGTTGCGCAGACTGCGCTGCATGGCGGCCAGTTGGGCGGGGGAGAGACGCTCGGTCTCGTGCTGCTCCATGGGCTGCGCCCTTTCTTTATCGGTCCCCGAAGATCGTGCGGTGCCAGTCCTTGCGGGCGACCGCGGTGTTGTCGTACATCACGTGCTTGACCTGTGTGTACTCCTCGAAGGAGTACACGGACATGTCCTTGCCGAAGCCGCTGGCCTTGTAGCCGCCGTGCGGCATCTCGCTGAGGATCGGGATGTGGTCGTTGACCCACACACAGCCGGCCTTGATCTCGCGGGTGGCGCGATTGGCGCGGAAGACATTGCTCGTCCAGGCGGAGGCGGCGAGACCGTAGGGGGTGTCGTTGGCGAGCTCGATCCCTTCGTCGTCGCTGTCGAAGGGGAGGACCACGAGGACGGGGCCGAAGATCTCGGACTGGACGATCTCGCTGTCCTGGGCGGCATCGGTGATGAGCGTGGGGAGGTAGTAGGCGCCGTCGTTCCCGGGCGCCTTGCCGCCGGTGACGATCGTGGCGTACGCACGTGCGCGCTCCACCATGGCGGCGACGCGGTCGCGGTGGGTGTGGGAGATCAGCGGACCGAGGTCGGTGCCGGGGGCGAAGGGGTCGCCCACACGGACGCTCTCCATGAGCTCGGCGACGCCGCTCACGAAGGCGTCGTAGAGGGGGCGCTGGACATAGGCGCGGGTGGCGGCGGTGCAGTCCTGGCCGGTGTTGATGAGGGATCCGGCGACGGCACCGTGGACGGCGGCCTCCAGGTCGGCGTCGTCGAAGACCACGAAGGGGGCCTTGCCGCCGAGCTCCAGATGGATGCGCTTGACGGTCGCGGTGGCGATCTCGGCGACGCGCTTGCCGACTGCGGTGGATCCGGTGAAGGAGGTCATGACGACGTCGGGGTGCGCGACGAGGTGCTCGCCCGCCTCCTTGCCGCTGCCGGTGACGATGTTGACGACACCGTCCGGGATGCCGGCCTCGGTGGCGGCCTGGGCGAAGAGGAGCGAGGTCAGCGGGGTGATCTCGGCGGGCTTCAGCACGATGGTGTTGCCCGCGGCGATGGCCGGGAGGATCTTCCAGGCGGCCATCTGGAGCGGGTAGTTCCACGGTGCGATGGAGCCGACGACGCCGATGGCCTCGCGCCGTACGTACGAGGTGTGGTCGCCGCTGTACTCCCCTGCGGACTGGCCCTGGAGATGGCGTGCGGCGCCTGCGAAGAAGGCGGCGTTGTCGACGGTGCCGGGGACGTCGAACTCCGTGGAGAGCTTGACGGGCTTCCCGCACTGCAGGGACTCCGCGTACGCGAACTCCTCTGCGCGCTCGGCGAGTACGGCCGCGAACCGGTGCAGCGCATCGGAGCGCTCGCCCGGGGTGGACCCCGACCAGCCGGGGAACGCCGCGCGGGCGGCGGCGACCGCGGCATCGACGTCGGCGGGCGAGGCGAGTTCGTAGGTGTAGACGGTCTCGCCGGTGGCCGGATTCACCACGTCGTGCGTACGGCCCGAAGTGCCGCTCCTCAACTGTCCGCCGATGTACTGTGCGCCGGCCGCGAAGCGGTCCTGCACCTGGAAGCGGTTGTCCATCGTGCTCTCCGTGCTCTGCGTAGCTCAAGCTCGATTTGAGTGCCGATCCTGACAGAGGCACAGTTCGCCAACAAGTGATTCCGTTGTTGCCTTTTGGTTACGCGACGGATTCGGTCGACCATGTGTCGCGTCAGCCTGGAAATCCACGACGGAGTGTCCGTGGCGGCTGCCAGACTCGCGTGCATGGGGAAGACCGGGAACATCGAGGAACTGACGGCGCAGGTCAGCGCGGGCGCAAAGATCAAGTATCTGCACTTCTGGGGGCACACCCCGAGGGCGGACGGAGTGCTGAGCACGAGCTGTCTCAGCCAGTGGTGGCCTTCGCCGTTCACGGCGGACGGAGTGGAGTACGCGACGGCGGAGCACTGGATGATGGCGTCCAAGGCGCGGCTCTTCGGGGACGCGGCGGCCGAGCGCAAGGCCGTGGCGGCGGCGAACCCGGCGCTGGCGAAGAAGGCCGGACGCCTGGTCCAGGGCTTCGACGACGCGGTGTGGGCGCGCGAGCGGTACGGCATCGTGGTCGAGGGCAGCGTGCACAAGTTCGGCGCGGACGCGGGGCTGCGGGACTATCTGCTGGGCACGGGCGACCGGGTACTGGTGGAGGCGAGCCCGATGGACCGCATATGGGGGATCGGGCTGGCGGCGACGGACGAGCGCGCCCAGGACCCGGCGACATGGCGGGGGCTGAACCTGCTGGGGTTCGCACTGATGGACGCGCGAGGTCGGCTGCGGGGCTAGTCAGGGGTGCGTCGGCGAGGCCCGGCCTCCGGACGCCCCCACCCGTAAGCGACCTTCGGCCGCTTGTCCTCAATCGCCGGACGGGCTTGAAATTGCTGATGTCGCCCGCACCTGAAAGCTCACATCGGCAAAATCAAGCCCCTCCGGCGAT
>NZ_JAFLRJ010000365.1 GCF_017315755.1 Streptomyces beijiangensis | reverse complement strand
CTCCTCTTCCTCGGACTCCTCGTCGTCCTCCGGCTCCCGCTCCGGCTCCGCCTTGCGCGGCGGGGGACGAGGTGCCGGGCTTCGTCGGGGGTGTGGAGATCCCGGAGATACTGCGGCCGCCGCGCCGAAGGGAGCCGTCTCGATCCGCCACCAGTCCGGCTCGCTCCCGGAAGGCCCCAGCTCGTCCGTGCCCGCCAGATGCGGCGGCGAGGCCGCCGGGGCCTGCGGAGCCTCCCCCGGAGGAGCCG
>NZ_JAFLRJ010000364.1 GCF_017315755.1 Streptomyces beijiangensis | reverse complement strand
TGCGGGTAGCCGTAGCCCGCCGGCGCAGCCCCAGGCCCCGCCGGGCTACGGCTACCCGCAGACCGTGGTGCCGCAGCCCTCCTCGGCGGGCTCGGCATCCGGAGAACCATATTGGAGCCGAGGCGAAGCGCAGCGGAGCGGATACCCGCAGTCGGCGACGACCCAGCCCGCGTACGGCTATCCGCAGCCGGCCGCGGCGGCGGCCTTCGCCCCCGACCCGAACTTCCGGCTGCCGCCGATGGGCCCGCAGTTCCTGCCGCGCTGAGCCCTCGGGGTTGAGCCCGCGGCGCCGGGCAGCGCGTCAGATCTTGGCCTTGTAGCCCCGGCCCCACTGCAGTCCCCACCCGTACAGCCGGTCGAGCTCCGCCTGGAAGCCGTAGACGAACTGCACCTCGCGGCGCACGACCATGTCGCCCTTGATGTTCTCGATGGAGACGACCGCGCAGGAACGTGCCTCCGGAGCCCGCTCCTCCAGGTTGATCTCGATCCGCGGCCCGTTGCTCGGGTAGAGCGTCACCACGGCGTGCGTACGGTCGAAGGCCGGTGTCTGGTCGTAGATGTAGACGAAGACCAGCAGCCGCTTGATCTCCTCGCGATGGTCGAGGTTGACGAATATCGTCTCGCCGGACGGGGAGCCGAACCGGTCGTCGCCGCTCAGCTGGACGTACGGCGGCACGTTCAGGTCCCCGAAGAGGCTGCCCAGCGGCTGCACCACGCCCTTGGCGCCGTCCTGGAGCTCGTAGAGGCAGCCCAGGTCCAGGTCGACGTTGACGACCCCCTGGGTGTGCGCCTGGACCACGTCGGGCTGGAACATCTTGAAGGGGTGCCGCAGCAGGCTGCCACTCCCCCGCGACCTGCCGCCGATGTCCGACGTACGCATCCGCCACGACAGGTTGACGCGCAGGTTGCCGGAGGTCGCCCCCTGCTTGGTGAGCGACACCGAGGGGTGCCGTTTCGTCAGCTCGATGGCGTTGGACGCCGCACTGCCCGACTCGTAGTGCGGATGGTTCTCCCGCTTGAGACTGTCCCAGAAGGCCATCGCCCACCCCAGTTTTCTCGTGTCCCGCACAGCCCAGCGGGGCGGCTCGGAGGCTGTGCGCCCCGAAGCCGCCCCGCTAGAGCGTTCCGCAATCAGGTCCGGGTCACACCCCGGACGAGACTTCTTGCTTTTCGCTAAAATCCCCGCCGCCCTCCGCGGCGATGCGCTTGTTCCGGCGCACCGACGACCAGAAGGACCAGGCGATCAGTACGACGCCGACGAGGCCGGTGATGACCTCGTTGATCTCGTACTGGATGGTGACGAGCAGGATGACGGCGAGCGCGCCGATCGCGTAGTGCGCGCCGTGCTCCAGGAAGACGTAGTCGTCGAGGGTGCCCTGGCGGACCAGGTAGACCGTCAGCGACCGTACGTACATGGCGCCGATGCCCAGGCCGAGCGCCATCAGCACGATGTCGTTGGTGATGGCGAAGGCGCCGATGACCCCGTCGAACGAGAAGGACGCGTCGAGGACCTCGAGGTAGAGGAACATGAAGAACGCGGCCTTGCCGGCCATGACGGCGGCAGGGACGACGCTGCCGCTCTTCTGGGCCTTTTCCTCGGCCTCGTGCTCGCGCTCCTCCTCTTCCTCGAGACGGTTCTCGAAGAAGCCGGACAGACCGCCGACCACGAGATACGTGATCAGACCGGCGAGTCCGGAGATCAGGACCGTTTCCGCCTTGTTCACATGGACCCCGCCGTGCTGGTGGGCATGGGCGGCGACGGTGAACGACGAGACCAGCAGGACGATCATCGCGATGCAGACCGACAGCATGTCGACCTTGCCGAGCTTGGCGAGGGGGCGCTCCAGCCATGCGAGCCACTTGATGTCCCGGTCCTCGAAAATGAAGTCGAGGAAGATCATCAGCAGGAACATGCCACCGAAGGCGGCGATGGACGGGTGTGCGTCGGTGACGAGCTGCTGGTAGCGGTCCTTGTCGTTCAGCGCGAGCCTGACCGCCTCGATGGGGCCGAGCTTGGCGCTGATGGCGACGATGACGACGGGGAACACCAGCCGCATGCCGAAGACCGCGATCAGCACACCGACCGTGAGGAAGATGCGCTGCCAGAAGGCGTTCATCTTCTTCAGGATGCCGGCGTTGATCACCGCGTTGTCGAACGAGAGCGAGACCTCGAGGACCGCCAGGATGGCGACGACGCCGAACGCCGTCCAGCCGTCGTAGAGCACCCCCAAGGCCAGGCCGATCGCGGTGATCGCGAACGACCAGCCGAAGGTTTTCAGAATCACTGGCTACCCCATTGGTAAGGCTTTACGAAACGTTGACCCCGAAGTCTAGAGCGATGCCCCGGAGTCCGGACGCGTACCCCTGCCCAACGGCGCGGAACTTCCATTCGCCGCTGTACCGGTAGAGCTCGCCGAAGATCATCGCGGTCTCCGTCGAGGCGTCCTCGCTCAGGTCGTACCGCGCCAGTTCCTGGCCGTCGGCCTGGTTCACGACACGGATGAATGCGTTGGCGACCTGGCCGAAGGTCTGGCCCCGGTTGTCCGCGTCATGGATCGAGACCGGGAAGACGATCTTGTCGCAGTGCGCGGGGACCTTGGAGAGGTCCACCAGGAGTGACTCGTCGTCACCCTCGCCCTCACCGGTGAGGTTGTCACCCGTGTGCTCCACCGAGCCGTCCGGAGTGGTCAGTTGGTTGTAGAAGATGAACCACTCGTCGCCGAGCACCCGCCCGGACTGGCACAGCAGCGCGCTGGCGTCGAGGTCGAAGTCGGCTCCGGTGGTGGAGCGTGCGTCCCAGCCGAGCCCGACCAGCACTTGCGTGAGGTTGGGTGCGGCCTTCGAGAGGGAGACATTGCCTCCCTTGGCGAGCGTGACGCCCATGGTCTTGGATCCTCCCCGAGGTACGAAGACACAGCCTGGATGAACGCGCCGGCGCCGCACTCGTCGTGTGCGGCGCCGGCGAAGAGAAAACCCTGCTAGACGTTGACGCCGAAGTCCTGGGCGATACCGCGCAGCCCCGAGGCGTACCCCTGGCCGATGGCACGGAACTTCCACTCCGCGCCGTTGCGGTAGAGCTCGCCGAAGACCATGGCGGTCTCCGTCGAGGCGTCCTCGCTCAGGTCGTACCGCGCCAGCTCGGTGTTGTCGGCCTGGTTCACCACGCGGATGTACGCGTTCCTGACCTGGCCGAAGCTCTGCTGGCGGCTCTCGGCCTCATAGATCGAGACCGGGAAGACGATCTTGGAGACATCGGCGGGAACCCCGGCGAGGTTCACCTTGATGACCTCGTCGTCGCCCTCGCCCTCACCGGTGAGGTTGTCACCCGTGTGCTCGACCGAGCCGTCCGGGCTCTTGAGGTTGTTGAAGAAGACGAAGTTCGAGTCGTTGGCGACCTTCCCCGCTTCGTTCGTCAGCAGAGCGCTGGCGTCGAGGTCGAAGTCGCCTCCGGTGGTGGTACGCGCGTCCCATCCGAGACCGACGATGACCGCGGTCAGGTTGGGCGCGGCCTTGGTCAGCGAGACGTTGCCGCCCTTGCTGAGGCTGACTCCCACGAGTCCTCCCTAGATGTGTTGCCACAGGTTGGTGCAATTACGTTGGCATCGGATCAACGAATCGATCCTAGTGACCGGTTCCCGGCCACGGCAGGCTCTTGTCAGCAGGCTGTTCTCAGCACGCTGTTCTCAGAGGGCGTCGAGTGCCTTGATGTACTCGTTCAGGTCACGCGCGTCCGGCAGGCCGTTGACGACGCTCCACCGGACCACGCCCTCCTTGTCGATGATGAAGGTGCCGCGCACCGCGCACCCCTTGGCCTCGTCGAAGACACCGTAGGCGCGCGAGACCTCGCCGTGCGGCCAGAAGTCGGACAGGAGCGGGTATTCGAACCCCTCCTGCTCGGCGAAGACCCTCAGGGTGTGAATCGAGTCGTTGGAGACGGCGAGCAGCTGTACGTCGTCGTTGACGAACTTCGGGAGTTCGTCGCGGAGCGCGCACAGCTCGCCGGTGCACACACCCGTGAATGCGAAGGGGTAGAAGAGCAGCACCACGTTCTTGGCGTCACCGGGAGCCGAGAAGTCGGAGAGCCGCACAGTCCGGCCGTGGTTGTCCTTCAGCTCGAATTCCGGTGCCTTGGTGCCGACCTCGATCGCCATGGAAACGCCTTCCCTTCGTTTGCGCCGTTCAGGTGGCGTCCAGCCTATGCACAGGGCCCCCACCGACCAGGTCGGTGGGGGCCCTGCACTGTGTTTGTACGGAACTGTTCTTGTCCGAAGTCCTTACGGAGCCGGTGGTGGCTCAGCGCTTGGACCTCGCCCCCTTCGGGGTGACCAGACGGCTTCCCGTCCAGTCCTTGCCGGCGCTGACGCTCTTGGTCTGGGCGAGGCCCGCAGTCTGCGAGGCCTCGTTGATGTCACTCGGCTCGACATAGCTGTCTCGGCCTGTCTTCGGAGTCATCAGCCAGACCGCGCCGCCCTCTTCGATCAGACCGATGGCGTCAACCAGCGCGTCCGTAAGGTCGCCGTCCTCGTCTCGGAACCAGAGCACCACGACGTCAGCGACGTCGTCGTACTCCTCGTCGACGAGTTCCTGGCCGGTAATGGCCTCAATGCCCTCACGGAGCTCCAGCTCGACGTCTTCGTCGTAGCCGATCTCCTGGACCACTTGTCCGGGCTCGAACCCCAGGCGTACTGCCGGGTTGGTCCGCTCCTCCGCGTGGTCCGCGGTCGCGCTCACGGATTGCCTCCTGATCGTTTTTCGGGAAATGCTTCAGCCACGCGCGTGCGCGGGACGTTGGCCGTAGTCCACACGGGCCAGGCGGATCGCGCAAGTACCCGGCCCCCGAGACCGCCGAAACGGTGACGTTTCCAGGCACCTCACCCCAACTCCTGGCGGGTCCGGACCCCTCCTCGTGATTTGTCACACACGGTTGGTCCGGGTTTGTGACCATCCGGGGCTCGGGTGGGCCGTCCGGGCCCTCGAAAGGCCAGATTCAGGGGCGGGAACGCGTGTACGAGATGGGCGTAAGGGTGCGATTTGGCCGAACTCCCTGCCGTACGGTGGTTACCTCTCGGTAGAGATGACGTTTGGGCCAGGGCGGTCCACGATGGAAGCGGCCCGACCCCGCACTCCACACCGCAGACGTCCCTGTAGTCGCACCACCGAACAGCGAAGGAACAGCGTGGCTTCCGGATCCGATCGCAACCCGATCATCATTGGCGGCCTTCCCAGCCAGGTCCCGGACTTCGATCCCGAAGAGACCCAGGAATGGCTGGACTCCCTCGACGCCGCCGTCGACGAGCGGGGCCGTGAGCGTGCCCGCTATCTGATGCTCCGCCTGATCGAGCGCGCGCGAGAGAAGCGCGTGGCCGTGCCCGAGATGCGCAGCACGGACTACGTCAACACGATCGCCACCAAGGACGAGCCGTTCTTCCCCGGCAACGAGGAGATCGAGCGCAAGGTCCTCAACGCGACCCGCTGGAACGCCGCCGTGATGGTCTCGCGCGCCCAGCGCCCCGGGATCGGGGTCGGCGGCCACATCGCCACCTTCGCCTCCTCCGCCTCGCTCTACGACGTGGGCTTCAACCACTTCTTCCGCGGCAAGGACGAGGGCGACGGCGGCGACCAGATCTTCTTCCAGGGCCATGCCTCGCCCGGCATCTACGCCCGCGCGTTCCTCCTCGACCGGCTCAGCGAGCAGCAGCTGGACGCGTTCCGCCAGGAGAAGTCCAAGGCGCCGTACGGGCTCTCCTCCTACCCGCACCCGCGCCTCATGCCGGACTTCTGGGAGTTCCCGACCGTCTCGATGGGTCTCGGCCCGCTCGGTGCGATCTACCAGGCGCGGATGAACCGCTACATGGAGGCGCGCGGCATCGCCGACACCTCCAAGTCGCACGTCTGGGCCTACCTCGGCGACGGCGAGATGGACGAGCCCGAGTCGCTCGGCCAGCTCTCCATCGCCGCCCGTGAGGGCCTCGACAACCTCACCTTCGTCGTCAACTGCAATCTGCAGCGCCTGGACGGCCCTGTCCGCGGCAACGGCAAGATCATCCAGGAGCTGGAGTCGCAGTTCCGCGGTGCCGGCTGGAACGTCATCAAGCTGGTCTGGGACCGGAGTTGGGACCCGCTGCTCGCGCAGGACCGCGACGGCATCCTGGTCAACAAGCTCAACACGACCCCGGACGGCCAGTTCCAGACGTACGCGACCGAGACCGGCGCGTATATCCGCGATCACTTCTTCGGCGGCGACCACCGGCTGCGCGGCATGGTCGAGAACATGTCGGACGAGCAGATCCTGCACCTGGGCCGTGGTGGTCACGACCACAAGAAGGTGTACGCGGCCTACGCGGCGGCCAAGGCGCACAAGGGCCAGCCGACCGTGATCCTCGCCCAGACCGTCAAGGGCTGGACGCTCGGCCCGAACTTCGAGGGCCGCAACGCGACCCACCAGATGAAGAAGCTGACGACCGAGGACCTCAAGCGCTTCCGCGACCGGCTGCACATCCCGATCACGGACCAGCAGCTGGATTCGGACTACCCGCCGTATTACCACCCGGGTCGCGACTCCGAAGAGATCCAGTACATGCACGACCGGCGCAACTCGCTCGGCGGGTACGTGCCGACGCGTGTCGTCCGCTCCAAGCCGCTCGTGCTGCCCGACGACAAGACGTACGCGGCTGCGAAGAAGGGTTCCGGGAACCAGTCGATCGCCACGACCATGGCGTTCGTCCGCATCCTGAAGGACCTCATGCGGGACAAGGAGATCGGCAGGCGGTTCGTGCTGATCGCGCCCGACGAGTACCGCACCTTCGGCATGGACGCGTTCTTCCCGAGCGCGAAGATCTACAACCCGCTCGGCCAGCAGTACGAGGCCGTGGACCGCGATCTGCTCCTCGCCTACAAGGAGTCGCCGACCGGTCAGATGCTGCACGACGGCATCTCCGAGGCGGGCTGCACGGCGTCGCTGATCGCGGCCGGATCCGCGTACGCCACCCATGGCGAGCCGCTGATCCCGGTCTATGTCTTCTACTCGATGTTCGGTTTCCAGCGCACCGGTGACCAGTTCTGGCAGATGGCCGACCAGTTGGCGCGCGGTTTTGTGCTCGGTGCGACCGCCGGTCGTACGACACTGACCGGTGAGGGTCTGCAGCACGCCGACGGCCACTCGCAGCTGCTCGCCTCGACCAACCCGGGCTGTGTCGCCTACGACCCGGCCTTCGGGTTCGAGATCGCGCACATCGTCAAGGACGGTCTGCGCAGGATGTACGGCCCCGACAGCGAGGACGTCTTCTACTACCTCACCGTCTACAACGAGCCGATCCAGCACCCGGCCGAGCCCGCGGACGTCGACATCGACGGCATCCTCAAGGGCATCCACCGCTACAAGGCCGGTGAACAGGGCGCGATCTCGGCCCAGATCATGGCGTCGGGCGTAGCGGTGCCGTGGGCCCTGGAGGCCCAGCGGCTCCTCGCGGAGGACTGGAACGTCAAGGCCGACGTCTGGTCCGCGACCTCCTGGAACGAGCTGCGCCGCGAGGCCGTCGACGTCGAGCGGCACAACCTCCTCCACCCGGAGGAGGAACAGCGCGTCCCGTACATCACGCAGAAACTGGCCGGCGCCGAAGGACCGTTCGTGGCCGTCTCGGACTGGATGCGGTCCGTGCCCGACCAGATCGCGCGCTGGGTGCCCGGCCCCTACCAGTCGCTGGGCGCCGACGGATTCGGCTTCGCCGACACCCGTGGCGCGGCCCGCCGCTTCTTCCACATCGACGCGCAGTCGGTGGTCCTCGCGGTGCTCACCGAGCTCGCCAAGGAGGGCAAGGTCGACCGCTCGCTGCTGAAGCAGGCCGTCGACCGCTACCAGCTCCTGGACGTGACCTCGGCCGACCCGTGTGCCGCGGGCGGCGACGCGTAGGCATCGCGGACGCACGAGGAGAGGCGGCGGGACCTTCCGGGTCCCGCCGCCTCTCCGTTGTCCTTACGATGCGTTCCATGAAGCAGCAACCAGCACAGATGCGGTGGGAGCGGCACACCCAGTGGCCCCTCCTTGCGCTGGCCGTCGCTTTCGCCCTCGCGTACACGGTCCCGATCGTCGCGCCCGACGCCGACTCCTGGGTCCACGCGGTCTGTTCGGTCACCGAATGGGTGGTGTGGGCGTCCTTCGCCGTCGACTATCTGGTGCGGTTGGTGCTCACTCCCGACCGGGCGTTCTTCGTACGCACCCACTGGCTTGACCTGATCGCGGTCCTGCTGCCCCTCGCCCAGCCCCTGCGGCTGCTGCGGCTGGTCTCTACCCTCACCCTGGTCGGGCGGCGGGCCAGAATGGCCCCGCAGATACAGCTCACGACCTATGTCGGGGGTGCGGTGGTGGGGCTGCTGATGTTCGGTTCGCTCGCCGTCCTGCAGGCCGAACGGGACGCCCCGCGCGGCAACATCAAGACGCTCGGCGACGCGCTGTGGTGGTCGTTCACCACGATGACGACGGTTGGTTACGGCGACCACGCGCCGACCACGGGGCTCGGCCGCATCGTCGCGGTCGGGCTGATGCTCTCGGGCATAGCACTGCTGGGTGTGGTGACCGCGAACATCGCGGCCTGGTTCATCTCGCGCTTCAACAGGGACGACCAGGAGGAGCGCCGCCAGACGGCCGCGATCGAGGCGCTCACGGCCGAGGTCGTCTCCCTGCGGGCCGAGGTCAGACAGCTGTCGGCGACGGCGCTGCCCTCACAGGCAGACACCGCCGCGACCGCAGACCAGCCGATGCGCTAGAAGAGCCCGTTGCCCGGGGTGCCCTGGCCGACCAGCCAGACGAGGGCCAGCACGATGTCGATGGCGCCGAGCGCCACCGCGACCACGGCGGGGATGTTCGAGCCGGCCCATCGGCGGCCCATGCTCAGCCAGCCGGCGACCACCGCGACCGGGCCCAGGATGATGCCCAGTACAAAGAATCCGGCGATCGCGCAGACCAGCCCGATGATCCCGAGCGTCGCGCGGTCCGGCCCGCTCCCCGACCTCATACGGCCGCGTGAGCGGGGGGTCTTGCGCGTACGCGAGGTGTTTCCATAGCCCGTCATCATCACTCCCTTGAGGTTGTCGATTCGGGCCCAGCCCTCACGTACCCGCTCTCAGCGCTCCCAGACCTTGAAGGCCCGCACCAGGTACGGAGATTGAGGGACCCAGGTGCCGCCGCCCGGGTACGTCTCGAACTCGCCGGTCTCCGCGCACTCGGCCGACTGGTAGGTGGTGACGGGCCGTCCCGTGCGGTTGACCAGGGCCTGGGCTGTCGTTCCTGCGGGGAGCGGGGTGCAGCTGTCGACATCGACGGTGGAGAGCTCGTAACTCTGGTGGGCGCCCTTGAATCCTGGCCTGCTCCAGAGGCAGAACTGGCCTGTCGCGCACTCCCCGAGCTGGGGCAGGACGGTGGCGGCCAGGGCCGCTGCGGTGATCATGGTCGTACGCATCAGGAATCAGCCCCCGTGTGGTGCGGATCGGTCGGGACCACGCTGACCTGCGTGCGACGACGTACGGAAGGCCCCGCGGCACACACCACCCGGATAGGCGACAGCCCCGCCGGAACTGTCCGGCGGGGCTGTCCGTGGCGCGGTGTTGACGTCAGATGTGAGCCGCGCCCGC
>NZ_JAFLRJ010000363.1 GCF_017315755.1 Streptomyces beijiangensis | reverse complement strand
GTCGGCGGCGTCCGCCTCGCCGGTCAGCATATGGGCGAGGCGGGCGAGTTCCGCGTAGTGGGCCTCGAAGAAGGCATGGAACTCGGCGGCATCGGCGTCGTCGACGGCTGTGCCCACGGGGGAACTCTCCCTGTACGAAAGCTGCGAGTGCGGCCCGCCCCCCTGCGGTCCCGCCGGGGCGGGATCCGAGAGCGTACCAGCGTGCGCCGGGAGCGTGAACAGGTACGTCCACGCTCCCGGAGCGCGCGGTTCAGAGAGCAGCCGTACGTTCCTGCACCGCTGCCCGCTCGCCGGAGACCACGACGGCCCCCTCCTTCGGTGTGCGCGCCAGCAGCAGCGCGGCACCCGCGCCCACGACGGAGATCGCAGCTGCGATCCATCCCGCCGTACGCAGCCCGTCGACGATCTGCGTCGCACCCGCATCCGCGCCGAGCCCGGAGTTGGCGACGGCGATCAGCACGGCGAGCCCGATCGCCCCGCCGATCTGCTGGGCGGTGGAGGCGAGCCCGGAGGCGACGCCCTGCTCGGCCGGGGCGGCCCCGGTGCCCGCCGCGGCGAACATCGTCACAAAGGTGGCGCCGCCGCAGAGTCCCCAGATCGCCGTGCCCGGCATCAGCGCCCAGAACGACCCGTCCACCGTCATCCCGGTGAAGAACAGCGCCTGCCCGATCCCCGATCCGAGCATCCCGGTGGCCAGCATCCTGCGGATTCCCCACCGCCCGATGAGCAGCGGCGTCAGCTTCCCCGCGGCAGCCATCGAGAACGCGGTCAGCGGCAGGAAGGCAAGACCTGCCTGGAGCGCGCTGTAGCCGCGCACCGGCTGGAGGAAGGTGGTGAAGAGGTAGTAGCCGCCGCCGAGCGCGCTCTGGAAGGCGAGGATCACCGCCATCGACACGGCCAGTTGCCGGCTGCCGAGCAGCCGCAGTGGCGCGAGCGGACTGCGGCCGCGCGCCTCGGTCAGGACGAACAGCCCGAGCACCACCACCCCGCCGGCCAGCGTGACGGCGGTGCGGGCCGAACCCCACCCCGCGTCGGGCCCACTGACCAGGCCGAAGACGAGCAGGGTCGACCCGACGGTGGCCAACACGGCCCCCAGCGCGTCGAATCCGCCCGCGCCCCGCATCGGCGGATCGGCGTCCAGCAGCCTGGGTGCGAGCGCGGCGGCCAGGAGCGCCAGGGGGACGTTCACGTAGAACACCCAGGACCAGCCCCAGGCATTGGTGAGCACCCCACCGAGGAGGGCTCCGGCGGCCAGCCCGGATCCGCCCACGGTGCCCCAGATGCCGAGCGCCCGATTGCGGTCGGCGCCTTCCGCGAACGTACGGAAGACGAGCGCCAGGGTCGCCGGGCTGAGCAGCGCCCCGCCGATTCCCTGCACCACGCGGGCTGCGACCAGCAGCCCGGGGCTGTCGGCCAGACCTCCGGCGAGTGAGGCGACGGCGTACAGGATCAGCCCGGTCGTGAAGACGCGCCGCGCCCCGAGCCGGTCGACGGCACGTCCGCCGAGCAGCAGGAACCCGCCGAGGCCGACGGCGTATGCGCTCACCACCCACTGCAAGGACTGGGCGGAGAAGCCGAGTCGGGACCCGATGTCGGGCAGGGCCACATAAACGATGTTGTAGTCGAGGGCGATGATCAGCTGCGCGAATGCGATCAGCGCGAGGACGAGTCCCTTGCGGGGCAAGCTGGTCGGAGGTGCTAAGGCGCTCATGTCGCCACCTGTTCTATCTGCCGCGCATTAACTACACGGCGTTCAGTTAATGTGCGCCGTACAGTATCGCAACGCGGTAGCGTGTCAACCATGAATCCGCCCGCCGCACCGCAGAGCCGCAGGGAACGTCTCCGTGCCGAGACCTCGGCCGAAATCAAGGACATCGCCCTGAAGTTGCTGGGCGAGGGCGGGCCCGACGCGATCTCCCTGCGGGCGATCGCCCGCGAGATGGGCATGACGGCGGGGGCCATCTACGGCTACTACGAGAACCGCGACACCCTGGTGACGGCTCTGATCACCGACGTGTACGGCACGCTGCTCGACACGGCCGAAGCGGCCCGCGACAAGGTCCCCGCCACCGACCCGGCGGGCCGCATCGTGGCCTGGGGCATGGCGGTCCGCGCCTGGGCGCTGGCGAACCCCGAGGGCTTCCGGCTGATCTACGGGGACCCGGTGCCCGGCTACCGCCCCCCGGCCGAAGGCCCCGTGGCGGAAGCGGGCCACCGCGCGTGCGCGGCTCTCACCGGCCTGGTCGCCGCGGCCTGGCCGAAGGCGCGCAAACTCCAGTCGGCCACCAGTGCCTGGTCCGACTTCGACCCGGCGCTGGTCGCCCAGGTCCGCGAGGAGTTCCCCGGTCTTCCCCCCGAGGCGCTCGCGCTCTCCCTCCGCGTCTGGGCCCGTATGCACGGCCCGGTCTCGCTGGAGGTCTACGGCCACCTGGGCCGCCAGTCCCGCGACCTGACGGCCCTCTACCGCGCCGAACTCGCCGACCTGGTCAGGTCGTTGGGCCTCTGACCGCGAGGCTCACGACGAACTGAGCGCCGCCTTCATCATCTTCTGGGCGATCGGAGCGGCGAGCCCGTTCCCGCTGACCTCCGAGCGGGCCGCGCCCGAGTCCTCGATGAGGACGGCGACCGCCACCTCCTTGCCCGTGCCGGGGTCCTTGGCGTACGACGTGAACCAGGCGTACGGCGTCTTGCTGTTGTTCTCGCCGTGCTGCGCGGTCCCCGTCTTGCCGCCCACCTCCACCCCGCTGATCTTCGCGTTGGTGCCGGTGCCCTCGTTGACGACGGTCTGCATCGCGCTCTGCAGCTGCTTCGCCGTGGCGGAGGAGACGACCTGCTTCGAGGAGGGGTTCTCGTACGACTGGACCGTGTTGCCGTCCGCGTCCGTCACCTTGGAGACCATGTGCGGGGCGACCAGCACACCGTCGTTGGCGATCGCCGCCGAGACCATCGACATCTGCAGCGGGGTCGCCGTCACGTCGAACTGGCCGATGCCCGTCAGGGCGGTCTGGGACTTGTACGCGGTGGACGGGTAGATGCTCGTCGCCGCCCGGACCGGGATGTCCAGCTTCGTCGTGTTGAAGCCGTACTTCTCCGCCATCGCCTTGACCTTCGCCTGGCCCAGGTCGACCGCCATCTTCGCGAAGACGTTGTTGCAGGAGTACTGCAGGGCGGTGCGGATCGAGGCGTTCTCGCAGGGCGCCGACGCGTTCTCGTTCTCCAGGACCTTGGTGGTGCCGGGCAGCGTGTAGGGGTTGGGGCTGGTCGTCTTCTCGTCGGCCGATGAGTACAGGCCGTCCTCCAGCGCCGCCGAAGCCACCACCAGCTTGAAGGTCGAACCGGGCGGCAGCGCCTGGCGCAGGGCCCGGTTGAGCATCGGCTGGTTCTTGTCGGTGGTCAGCTGCTTCCACGCGGTGCCGTCGGTGGAGCCGCTGATCGTCGACGGGTCGTAGGAGGGGGTGGAGACCATGCCGAGAACCGCACCGGTCTTCGGGTCGATCGCGACCGCCGCGCCCTTCTTGTTGCCGAGCGCGTTGTACGCGGCCTTCTGCACCGCAGGGTCGACCGTCGTCAGCACATCACCCGGGTCGGTCTGCTTGCCGGTGAGGGCGTCGACCGGGTTCTTCAGCTTGGTGTCGGTGCCGGCCAGGTCGTCGCTGTAGATGCCTTCGAGCTGGGTCGCCCCGTACACCTGCGAGCTGTAGCCGGTTACCGCCGAGTAGAGCTTGCCGTCGGTGTAGGTGCGCTTGTACTTCAGATCGCCGCCGTCCGTCTCCTTCGATCCGGTGACCGACGAGCCGGCCACGATGATGTCCCCGAGCGGGTTCGCGTACTGCGCGATGGTGGTCCGCCGGTTCAGCTTTTCGTCCGCGAGGGCCTGGCCTTCGTAGAACTGCACGTAGGTCGCCCGGCCCAGCAGGGCGAGGACCAGCAGCAGACAGAAGGCAGAGGCGCGCCTGATCGTCTTGTTCATCCCACTGGAGGGACGAGCGGGACGGAGGTTGACGTTCCGTGTTTCGGGTTTTTTCAGAAATCTCTCATTTGGGTCGGATGAACCCCGATTCGTATGCGGCGATCACTGCCTGTGTCCGGTCCCTGGCGCCGGTCTTCGCCAGCACCGCCGCCACATGGGACTTGACCGTGGCGGGACCGACCCCGATACGGGCCGCGATCTCGGCATTGGTCAGCCCCCGCGCCATCTGCCGCAGCACCTCCGCCTCGCGCCCGGTGAGCTTCGCCGCCCACGGCGGGGGCGCGGGCTTCTGGGTGCTGTGGAGCGCGGCCAGCTCGCGTACGGCGGCAGGGAAGAGGAGCGAGTCGCTGCGGGCCACCAGCCTGACCGCCTGGACCAGGTCCTCGGCCGCGGCCCGCTTCAGCAGGAAACCGGCGGCCCCCGCGCGCAGCGCGTCGTACACGTACGAATCGTTCTCGAAGGTCGTGACGACGACGATCCGCGGCGGCTCCGCGAGCGTGGAGAGGATCTGCTCGGTGGCACGGATCCCGTCGATCTCCGGCATCCGGACGTCCATCAGGACCACGTCGGGAAGGAACGAGCGGACCACCGAGACCGCCTCCGCGCCCGTCGCCGCCTCGCCGACCACCTCCAGGCCTGGTTCGGCGTCGAGGATCACGCGCAGAGCGGTACGGACCATGCGCTCGTCGTCGGCGAGCACGATACGGACGGGACGGACGGTCATCGCGGCAGCTCCACAGCGAGCCGCCAGCGTCCGTCGCGCGGACCCGCGGCCGTCACCCGGCCGCCCAGCAGAGCCGCCCGCTCCGCGATGCCGCACAGACCCCGGCCGCCTCCGGGGCGCACCACGGGCGCCTGCTCAGGAAGGGGGTTCTCCACCGTGATCTCCAGCTCCTCTTCCCGTACCGCGATGCTCAGCTGCACCGGTGAACTCCCTCCGTGGCGCAGGGCGTTGTTCAGTCCCTCTTGCACGATGCGGTACGCCTCCCGGGAGACGGGGGCGGTGACGGCCGCCGGGTCGCCCGTCACCGTGCAGGCCACCCGCACCCCGCTGTGGGAGAGCAGCCCGTCGAGCCCCTCCAGTGTCGGGCCCGTCGTCCCCTCCTCGTCGCCCTCTCTCAACAGACCGAGGACCGCGTCGAGTTCACCCACCGTGCGCCGGGCCGTCTCCTCGATCGCGGTCAGCGCCTCCCGTACGAACCCGACATCCGTCTCCAGGACCCTGCGGGCCGCACCCGCCTGCAGTGTCACCGCGCTCAGCGCATGCCCCACCGAATCGTGCAGCTCCCGCGCGAGCCGGTTGCGCACCGCCAGGTCCGCCGCCCGCTTCTCGGCCGCCGCCAGCCGGTCGGCAGGCGTGGGTCCGAGGAGTACGGGCGCGGTGCGGGCCAGCAGCGCACCGGCCGCGGCGGCGCACGCCACCAGCGCGAACAGAAGCGCCGCCCCCGCCGCCGGGGCCAGCAACACCCGCCAGCCGTTGAATACTTGGCGCAACCCGTACCGGGAGGTGTGCGGCCCGGGGGAGAACGGCAGTGCGATCAGCACCAGCGCGAACGGCGGCAGGGCGAGGGTCGCCCCGCTGACGAGCCCGCCGAGCCCCACGTGCAGCGTGAACCAGCCCGACGTCCGCACCCGCGCCGCCCACGACCGCCCCCCGGCACCGGCCCCGTCCGCGAGCAGTTCCCCGTCGATCCCGCACAGCGCCCGTACGGCGAACACCGACAGCGGCCGGGCGAGCGGCAGGAGCGCGGTCACCGCGGCGAGCGGCAACGCGACGGCGAAGGCGGCCAGTTGGAGGGGGAGCGAGGTGAGGGCGCTGCCGCTCCCCGCGAGCGGGCCCACGGCCACCGTGCCGACCAGGAAGTACGGCATCAACAGCGCGCCGCCCAGGATCAGATGGACCCAACGCAACCGCGCCCGCGCGCCGATGAGCCGCCTCACGAGACCCGTCGGGCGGTGAGGAAGCGGGTCAGGACGACTGCGGCGAGCAGGCCGGCGAGCATCTGCCCAGCGTAGGTGAGACGCAGGAGGGCCGGGGCCGCTCCGGTCGGAGAGTCCGACGGGCTCAACGCGGCGAGCGTCATCCAGGCGCCCCAGCAGCCCAGCGCGGCCGAGCCCGTCCAGGCCAGAGCGAGTGCGGTGCGCAGGCGGGTGGTGCGGAAGGCCAGCGCGAGCACCCCCGCGACGGCGACCAGCGCGAGTGCGACGTAGACCGCGTCCAGGGCGTAGGTGTCCGCGTCGAGCTCGGCGATCCGGTCGGCGCCGAGACCGGTGGTGGCCCCGCAGGCCCACGCCAGATACATGGCGCCCACGGCCAGCGCGGCGAGTGAGGCGGCGACAGCGAGGACCTGGTCCGTCCGTGCCGTCGGTACGCCCGCACCGTCGCGCCAGAGGTGGCCCCAGCGCCGGGTCGCGTACGGCACGAAGAGCCCGGCCAGCGCCAGCGCCTGCACGATGAAGCCGCCGTACACGACGTCGAAGACCCAGTCGTCGAGGAACGGCTCGCGCGCCGCGCTCTGCCCGCCGCCCAGACCCCGTACCGCGAGCTGCACCGGGAAACCGACGACGATCGGGGTGAGCAGGCCGGTCGCCACGAACACCGGGCCGCCGATCAGCCAGGACCTGATCCGCAGCCCCCAGGGCCTGGTCAGCAGAAGGACGATCACCACGAGGGTGGCGTCCAGCGCCACCGAGACGAGGTTGGCGACCACGAGGGTGGTGCCGGCATCGCGCAGCGAACTGTCCTCGGGGATGCCGATGACGCTTCCCGACACCCAGGCGATCTTGAGCGAGAGGTACGGCAGGCAGGCAGTGAGCGCGACGGCGCGCAGAACGCGCTGGAAGGTACGGATCGGGACGTCGGGAGCGGGAGCTGGGGTGGAGGCGGAGACGGAGGCGGAGACGGAGGCGGGAGTGAGCGGTGTCGGTGTCATGACACCGACGCTCCCGGCCGGCCGGCCCCCGTACGTCCTGCGCGGTGACGATCCGCCTCCACCGCACGGGGGAGACGGGCCGCCCCGCACTCACTCGGGCAGAGTGAGCACGACCTCGTCGATCTCCTCGCCACGGGCGTTGGCGAAGCCGCGCTCGTGCCCGGTGACGAGGAAGCCGCACTTCTCCAGGACCCGCCGCGAGCCCGCGTTGTCGGCGGCGGCGCGGGCGTGCAGCGGGCGTTCCTCCACGATCTCCAGCAGGCTGCGCAGGGCGGCGGTGGCGACGCCCTTGCCCCAGTACGCGCGGTCGATGAAGTACGTGACCTCGCGCTCGCCGGGCTCCCCGTACACGGCGGTGTGGCCGACGACCACGCCGTCGGCCAGCACGGTCCTGTTCACGATGCCGGCGTCGGCCCGGATCTTCGCCCAGTGGGCGTCGAAACGTGCCCGGTCCGTGGGGTCCTCGGCGGTGAAGGCGGCCATCCGGTTGGACTCTGGGTCGCTCATGTGCCCGAAGAAGACGGGCAGATCGGCGTCCTCGACCTCGCGCAGTGTTGTCTCCATGAGCTCAGAGCCTACGAGTGGCCAGTGTCAGCCGGTCGCGGGCGTCGAAGAGCGCGTCCTTGACCATCTGCTCATGGGCCGGGGTCAGCCGCGCCACCGGCACGGAGCAGCTGATCGCGTCGCGCGCCGGAGTGCGGTACGGGATCGCGACGCCGAAGCAGCGCAGGCCCAGCGTGTTCTCCTCGCGGTCCACCGCGTACCCCTGCTCACGGATCAGGTGCAGCTCCTCGATGAGCTTCTCGCGGTCCGTGATCGTGTGCTCGGTCAGCTGCGGCATGGTCTCGGGGAGCATCTTGCGGACCTGCTCGTCGCTGTGGGTGGCGAGCAGCGCCTTGCCGAGCGAGGTGGAGTGGGCGGGCAGCCTGCGGCCGACCCGGGTGAAGGGGCGCAGATAGTGCTGCGACTGGCGGGTGGCCAGATAGACCACGTTCGTCCCGTCGAGGCGGGCGAGGTGGATGGTCTCGGTCGTGTCGTCCGAGAGCCGGTCGAGCGTGGGCCTGGCCGCGGCCACGACCTCGTCGCCGTCGATGTACGAGGTGCCCACCAGCAGGGCCCGCACTCCGATGCCGTACCGCGTGCCCGTCGCGTCGGTCTCGACCCAGCCGAGCTCGACGAGGGTGCGCAGGAGCATGTAAAGGCTGGACTTGGGGTAGCCGACGGCCTCCTGGACCGTGGCGAGGGAGTGCATGCCGGGGCGCCCGGCGAAGTATTCGAGGAGCTCGACAGTCCGCACCGCGGACTTGACTTGTGCCCCACCTGTCTCGGCAGCCGACATTCGATCTTGCCCCTCTTGTCAATGCGGAACGCCCGTTATTAGAGTTCCTGGGTATTCATCATCAGGAACCGTGTTCAGAATACCGAACAGTCCTGATGGGCGGCAGTAGATCTGGAAGGACGTCCGTGGTGGCAGCTACACCAGTCTGGAGTGTCGACCCCCGAACCGGGAAGCCGCGTGAAGAGGTTGCGGTGGAGGCAACGGCTCAGGAGGTGGACGAGGCGGTACGCGCCGCCCACGCGGTCCGCGGATCCCTTGCCGACCGGAGCGTACGCGCCGCCTTCCTGCGGGCCGCCGCCGACCTCCTCGACGAGGCGGGTCCGCACGTCATCGAGGCCGCCGACGCGGAGACCGCGCTCGGCCCGGCCCGCGTGACGGGCGAACTGGCCCGCACCACGGCCCAGTTCCGCGCCTTCGCCGATGTGATCGACGAGGGCTCCTTCCTCGACATCCGCATCGACCACGCCGACGCGAACGCGACCCCGCCCATCCCGGACCTGCGCCGCTTCAAGATCCCCCTCGGAGTCGTCGCGGTCTACGCGGCCTCCAACTTCCCCCTCGCCTTCTCCGTCCCCGGCGGCGACACCGCGAGCGCGCTCGCGGCGGGCTGCCCGGTGGTCGTCAAGGCGCACCCCGACCACCCGGCGACGTCCGAGCTGTGTGCGTCGGTGCTGCGCAGGGCGGCGGAGAGCGTCGGCCTCCCGGCCGACGTGATCTCGGTAGTCCACGGCTTCGAGGCGGGCGTAGAGCTGGTCAAGCACCCCCTCGTCTCCGCCGCGGGCTTCACCGGTTCGGTGCGAGGCGGCCGCGCCCTGTTCGACGCGGCGGCATCCCGCCCCGTCCCGATCCCCTTCCACGGCGAGCTCGGCTCCCTCAACCCGGTGGTGATCACCGAGGCGGCAGCGGCCGAGCGCGCCGAGGAGATCGGCACCGGGCTCGCGGGCTCGATGACGCTGGGCGTGGGCCAGTTCTGCGTGAAGCCGGGCTTCGTACTGGCGCCCGCCGGTTCTGCGGGCGACGCACTGGTCAAGTCCTTGACGGCGGCGGTCAGTTCCACAGCGGCAGGCGTCCTCCTGGACCACCGTATGCGCGACAACTTCATCGCGGGCGTACGGGAGAGGGCCGAGCTCCCCGGGGTCGAGGCCCCGGTGACGCCCGGCGCGGGCGGCGAGCACACGGTCAGCCCGGGCTTCCTCACGGTGGCGGCGTCGGAGCTGGCCTCGGACGGGGCGCACGACCTGCTCCTGGAGGAGTGCTTCGGCCCGGTGACGGTGGTGGCGCGCTATGAGTCCGCGGCCGAGGTCACCGCGGTCCTCTCGCGTCTCCCCGGCAACCTCACGGCGACGCTCCAGGTGTCGGCGGCGGAGGCGGCGGGCGAGGGCGACGCGACGGAACTCCTCACGGAGCTCACTCCGCTCGCGGGCCGCGTCCTGGTCAACGGCTGGCCCACGGGCGTGGCGGTGGCCCCGGCGCAGCATCACGGCGGTCCGTACCCGGCGACGACCTCCACCTCAACGTCGGTGGGCGGCACGGCGATCGAGCGCTGGCTGCGCCCGGTCGCGTACCAGACGACCCCCGAGGCCCTGCTCCCGCCGGAGCTGCGCGAGGCCAACCCGCTGTCGCTTCCGCGCCGTATCGACGGACGCCCGGAATGACGCCGACCGTGGGTGAACTCCCCTTCGAGCTGCGGGAGTACGGCCCGAAGGCCCCGTGGAAGTACGAGGCAGGAACCCTCTCGGTCCGCACGGGCCCGCGCGAGGACCGCTTCGTCCCTCCGTCCGGGGAGTCGCTCGACCCCGCGTCGGACGCCCCCCGCCTGCTGGGGACGCCCCCGGCGGGCGACTTCCAGCTGATCGCGCACGTCACGGTGGACTTCACGGGCGCGTTCGACGCGGGCCTGCTGTACCTCCACGTCTCGGACCGCGAGTGGGCGAAGCTCTGCCTGGAACGGTCCCCGGACAAGCCCACGATCTGCACGGTGGTGACGCGGGGCCACTCGGACGATGCCAACTCCTGGGTGGTGGAGGGCAATTCGGTCTGGCTCCGCATCACCCGGACGGGCAAGGCGTTCGCGTTCCACGCGTCGCTGGACGGCGAGACCTGGACGTTCGTCCGCGTCTTCGCCCTGGGCAACGCGGAGTCGGCGCAGGTCGGCTTCATGGCGCAGGCACCGGTGGGGGAGGGCTGCGGGGTGAGCTGGACGGGGAT
>NZ_JAFLRJ010000362.1 GCF_017315755.1 Streptomyces beijiangensis | reverse complement strand
GTCGGGGGCCGTGGTGTAGACGTAGCGGCCCGGGTTGAGTTCGGGCCGCATGCCGCTGAGAAGTTTCCGCAGGTCGCTCTCGCCGTTCATGGGATCAGGCTATGCGGGCTCGGTACGGTGGCGCTCGTGGTGGCGGGCGACCCTGGCCCGATTGCCGCAGGAGGGTTTGCACCACTCCTGGCGCGGGTGGTCCTTGAGGAAGTAGCGCACACAGCGGGGGGCGTGACAGGCGCGGAGTCGCGTCCGGTCGGGACCGGCGAGAAAGGCAACGGCGGCGCGGGCGAGCGCCGCGGTGAGGGCCTGCTGTTCCCCGGCCGGGTGGGAGGCGAGCGTGTACGACGTGGGTCCCTCGTCCTGCGGCCAGTCGAGCCGCTGAACCGTGGGGACTGCTGCCGCGGCGGCGTTCAGCCGGGCCAGGGCCTCGTCGACGGGCAGCAGGCGCCGGGCATCGGCGGGGCTGGGCTCGCCGGGGCACACGGCGCGGGCGAAGAGTGCGCGGACGGCGGCGCGCAGCTCACGTACGGCGTCGAGTGCTTCCGTATCCGCCGTGAAGTCGGCGATACCGAGTCCGGCCGCGTGGTCATGCACCCAGCGGGTCAGGCCCTCCGGGGTGTCGAGGTCGTCGGCGACCCCGCCCTGGCCGTCGTGGCGGATGGTGAGGGCGAGATCGAGAGCCAGATCATGAGCAGCCATGAGCTAATGGTATCTGCCCAATGAAGCATTAGTGCACAGCGGTCTGCCGCCGGCGACCTGCTCCTGCGCCCATCCCCGCGCCCGCTCCGGCTGCCGCGATGCCGGGGCGGGTCGGCTGCCGTACGTCAGGTGAGGTCGAACTCGCCGTCGCGTGCGCCGAGGACGAAGGCACGCCACTCCCCCGGGTTGAAGATCAGCGACGGGCTTCCCGGCCTGCTGCCGTTGCGCATCGCGATGAATCCTTCTACGAAGGCGATCTGGACGTCGCCCCTCCCTTGACTGCCCGACTGCCAGTCCGCGTTGCTGAGATCGAGCTCCGGCTTGCCCCAGCCCGCAAGGGTTCGCTGACTTGTGGTGCGTTCGGCCACGTCCGTGCTCCTCCCGGTTCGTCGTCCGTGGCCAGACTAGCGATCGGCGCCTGTCACGGACAGAGGCCGACAGACGTCGGCCATACACCGCCGCACCGGCAACTCACCGCCACCGCTAATTAGTTGACATCCCCTCGGCGGCAAGGATTTGATCAATGCACCCATTCGACCGTCAGTTCGGAAAGGGAACAATTCATGACGCGCAGCAAGGCGGTATCGGCCGGTCTGGCCCTCGTCGCGAGCAGCATCCTGGTCCTCGGCATGGGGGGTTCCGCCTCCGCGAGCGGACTGAACGTGAGCGTCAACCAGTCCTGGGGCGTAGCGACGTTCTACCCCGACGGCGACTGGCTCTATGTGACCGACAAGTCTGCGGACGGCTATTCGGTGCAGGCCAAGATCGAGCGCTGGCAGAAGATCGCCTCGGACACATGGGACTGGAGGGACCACCGGACCGGCTGCTATGACACGACCAGCATCGGCCAGCCCGGCACCGGCATCTCGACGTGCAACTACGACCTGACCGAGAACGACACCGTGCGGGTCTGCATCGTCCGCAGCAAGGCCGGTACCCACAACGGTAACTGGGTCTGCAGCAGTTCGACCAAGGCCTGATCCTCGGCACACCTCACGGAGGGGCCGGCCCGCGTGCAACGCGAGTCGGCCCTCCGCAGCGGTCAGTTGGCGGGCTCGTCGGCACCCACGAGCCACATCGAGAAAACCTGGCCGCAGAGGTTGTTCCACCACTAGGTTCACTGCCCCTCCCCCGCCCTACCAGGTACTCACCTGTTCCTGTCTGTTCCTATGCCGGGTCGCTATCGGGCCGGCACCCTTCGGCGCGCCTGGCTCCGATATGAGCGGACCTGCTCTTCAGCATCTGGGAACGCTCCTGTTGACGCACCAGGAGTTCCTGGCAAAAACCATCCGTACCCTCGGCGGAACCCGGGACACGCGCCGTGCCGTTACGGCATTGCAGGACGCTGGGCGCGGAGGAGGGGACAGATGGCAGCAGGAAAAGCGGGCCCGGCAAGCACTGCGTGACGTTGCCGCCACCGGGCTCATCGTAAAGACCGAACCGAGCAGCGCCACGTACCGCCTCATGAAGCAGTAGTACCGCGCACAGAGGGGCAGGACTGGCCGCCCCGGAGTGCGACGAAGTCGCCCCCCACCCCCGCCGTTGAGGCGGAAGGAGCGGGAGGGACAACGCCCGTAGCTGACACTCAGGCGACCTTTGACTCGCCTTGGGCACCTACGGGGCGGCCAGGGCCTCATCGTGATGACGGATGCACGCCTGCTCTTCTTCAAGCATGGCGTCATGTCACAGACCCTCTCCGACTTCCCGTACGACATTGGTCAGCTCCGTCGAGTGGCATGGTCGGATGATGATGGGCACCATCGCGACCTACTCGTTCGGGGTTCGCACGAACATCACCAACGTGCCGAAGGTCGACGGTAAAGCACTGGCCGATGCTCTGAGGGCGCGGCTCATGGCGCGCCAGGCCAAGCCTGGCGAATCCGCCGCTGCGGCCCCGCCGGATCTCGTCGAACGGCTGGGGACACTGGACCAACTCCGGGCAGCGGGCGCCCTCTCCGACACCGAGTACGACGAACGCCGCACGCAGATCCTCGACAGCCTGTAGCAAGGCCCCTGCCCATGTATATGAACTGGCCCGCCTCGACGGGGGACGCGAGGCGGGCTATTCCGGCCAGTGCGGCATGAGAGGTTCAGTCGTTGAGTTCAGTCGCGCGGGCGCATCCGCGGCATACGCTGACAGATCCGTCCGAGTATCCGCGGGCGGGGCATTCGGATTTCCCGCAGGCCGCCGAGGAGGAGACCGCATGAGCGCAAGCCCTGACCCCTACGAGCGTCGGGCACAGCAGCTACGCACCCTTGCCGCACTGCACCGCAAGCGGGCGGCCGAACTCGACAGGACAGCTGCAGCGACAATGGCATCCCGCTCGATGCGCCGCCTCGCCGAGTTGCTGACAGAGGCCGAGATGAAGGACCTCGCCGCACACCCGGACCTGGCGGAACTCAACGCGCAGCTCGAAGGGTTCTACGGCGACGAACCGGAGAACCCTGCCGGCGAGCGGGGCTGAGTCTTCCCCGATTCCTCCCCCGCCCCGGGCACACTCATCGCCCGCGCCGTAGCCGCACCCGCAACCCCAGCCGCTCCGGTCGCTGACAGGCCCGCCAAAGACTGATGGGCTCTCACATCACATGCTGTGAGAGCCCATCGAACATCAGGCGAACATCTCAGCGCCCGACGACCTCCACACCGCCGGCCATCCGGGTGCAGACACCCCCGCTGCCGACGCCCTCACGAACCCAGATCGTCCTCACGTTCGAGGCGTAGCTGTATAGCTGGAACGTCAAGTTCCCCTTGCCGCCGATGTAGAGCCAGTTGTCCCGTGTTCCGCCGTCCGAGTAGTCGGCGTGGATCTGCAGGCACGCGGACAGGCCGTCTGAGGCACTGTCCTCCAGGTGTGCTTTGGCGTAGATCCGATGGCCGTTGGTGCCGTCCCAGCACTCTGCTCCGTATGCGTAGGCCCCCGAGATGTCAGCCGGAGTATGGGTGGCGTCCCAGCCCATCCAGCTATCCGAAGGGTCTTGGTCGCTGCCAGGACAGTTGAGTGTGGCCGCTGCCGGCGTCGCGCCGATGAAGGTAGTGCCGGCAACAAGTGCTCCCAGTACCGCCATCGAAGCAAAAACACCACGGATTCTCATAACTTCCCCGAGTTGATGTTGGGTGCGCGGCCAAAGCCCGGATGCCACAACCGCGCTACCTACTGTCTGGTCCCATACGATCTGCCGGGGCGCATTCTGGCAGGCCGCATCGCGCTCCGTATAGAAGAAAAGCGAGAACCCGACAACCCAAAGTCATCTCTCCTGGTGCCTTGTTGACCCACGGCGCAGCCGCAGATCCATGCGATGACGGTGGGGTTGGCCTGGCTGGAGGCCCAGAGGGCGCCGGTCACCGCGAGGCCGCCCATGCCGATGGCGACACTGCTGGACAGGATGGTCGTGTTGAGGTCGACGGCGCGCTGGCTCATCGGCGGGCGCCCCCTCAGCGGAGGTTCAACCTCCTGGTCAGACCCCTGCATCTCGTGAAAGATCTCAGGCAACGAAAGAGCCGGGCGCTACGAACGCCCGGCCCAGTTCGACCAGCGGCTTCCGGCCCGCTGATCAGTAAGTCCGTCCCGTCAAGAATGGACTTCGTCGTGGAGCCTAGGACTAGAACTGCCTGAGCGCCCACCCCGATCGCCTCCCCGGTGGTCCACCACCCGTCTCCGTGCCCGTTGTGGTGCAAGGATCGCGTGCCCGCGATCGCGCATCATTTCGGTCCGTCGTCGACGGCGCATTTTTCGCCGTTGCTTTTGCTCTCCAACCCGGCCGCCCTGCCCGGCACTTCGGACGTCCTGCTGCATGCGGAGTTGTGCCGGATTGATGAGGGTGACCGGCTGGCGGAGCAGGTGCTTTACGTCGGGGGCGAGTCCGATGTGGAGCTGACCGGCGAGGATGCGGACGTGCTCATCGCCCGGTTGCAGGGGTTCGTTGACGGGTTGCGGGTGCTGCGCGGGCAGATGCGCTGAGGCCCGCCCAAGTTGTCCCCGGTCTTGTGGCTGGGGGTGTGCGCGCACGACGGCGCGACTATCAGGACGTGCCGACCTTCTGTGAATGAGGTGGACATGCCCAGAAACTGTGATCTCGAGGGGACGGAGTGGAGTGGTAAGCAGCGGTGCCGGAAGTGCGGTGCCACGCAGGGCTGATCCACTGTGGTGACGATGGCGGGCTGCTTGTGCGGTCCGCCATTGCTGTTGGAGGGTGGGGTTGTGCCTCGTACTGAGTGGGAAGATCTGCCCGAAGCCGTCCGTGATGCTGTGCTGGCGAGGTCGGGCCCGGTGTCGGATGTGGTGCCGGTGTATGGCGGGTTGACGTGCCCAGTGACGGTGGGCCTGGTCACGGAGTCGGGGCGCTGGTTCGTGAAGGGCGCCCCGGAGGCCGACTACGCGGCCTATGGGTCCCTGTACCGGGAGCGGCTCGTCTATCCGCTGCTGGAGGGGGTCAGTCCCGGCTTCGGGTGGAAGGTCGAGGCGGACGGCTGGGAGCTGATGGCCTACGAGTGGGCGGACGGCCGCCATGCCGAACTCGGTTCTGCCTCGCCTGATTTGCCGCTGGTCGCCGGGGTGATGCTCGCAGCACAGGAGATCACGGTGCCGCACTATGTGCCGGTACCGACCATGGCCCAACTGCTACGCCCCCATCTGGAGACGGCGGAGGCCGGCCTGTTGGGGGGCAGCACGCTCGTACACCGGGATACGAACCCGTTCAATCTGCTGGTCGGTGTGGATCAGGCGTGGATGGTGGACTGGGCGATGGCTGCCCAAGGCCCGGCGTGGGTGGATGTCGCGTACACGGCGGTGCGGTTGATGGAGGCGGACACCCCGGTCGAGGGAGCGTTGGAGTGGGCGGCCGGGTTCCCGTCTTGGCGTGATGCTGTCCCGGAGGCGGTGGCGGCGTTCGTGAGGGCGACGTGCCGCCAGTGGGAGACGCGAGCCGGGGCGGTGGACTGCATGCCGAGCAACCGCCGGTTCGAGGCCCTGCTGGCCGGGGTTCACGCGTAGGTCGCGGTGGCTACATACGCGACTTCGGGGTTCTGGCACAGATCTTGGGGAATCGTCGCGGAGAGTAATCGCGCTGTTCGAGGACGGGGGTGTCCTATCTCGTCCAGTCGAGGCGTCTGCTCAGCGAATCCAGTTGCTTGGCTGGCACGGCCCGTCGTTCAGCCGTCCGAATGTTCGCGGCGCAGGAGCTCAGAGCGGGACTGGAGGATGTCCAGGGCCTCGTGGATCGAGCAGCCGAGGTGGTCTCGGAACAGCTGGATGCCCTGGATGTTCCTGCCACTGAGGATCTCTTTGTCTGCGAAGGAGAGCGGGCCGGCCGTCCAGGGGGCGGACGCGCGGTCTCCGCCTGGCCAGTCGACGTCGGTCAGGGTGGCGAGCAGGCGGCCGTCCGCGAGTGCCACCGCCACGTCCATGCCGCGGGCCGCCTTCTCCGTGAAGGCAACGGGTGCAGTGTGCTCCAAGAGGAAGACGAAGTGCTGGGCTATTCGTGGCCGCCACCCATCGAACTCGCCGTCGCCGTCCAGGCGCAGGGTGGAGTTCCAGGCTGCCTGGGCGAGGACCGATACGAACAGCCCGAGGAAGTCCGACTTCAGCAGGTCGTCCGCGTGCTCGATCAGAATCGCGAGGTCCTGGTTCCCGTGGCCGGGACCGTGCCAGTCGTGGAGGCAGTCCACGAGCGCGTCCCAGTTGTGGCCGAAGTAGCCGAGGAACGACAGCTCCCGGGCGAAGGTGCGGAAGACGGACGCCGGATCCCGCATTTCCCGGCCGTCCAGCCGCAGGACCAGACCGTTTCGCTGCACGAGCGCGGCCGTTTCCGACGCCAGCCATGGGTCGGCCGGGGAGGTGAACACGACCCATGGGGAGCGGTGTTCCGTCAGAGTGGGCTTGGTCATCGTGGATGAGATCCTTGCACGGCATTTGCTCGGAGCCCGAGCGTGTCCAGTTCGGGGCAGCGTGCCAGGACATCCTTCAGACCGGCGCGGTCGTCCTCGCTCAGCGTGGTGGGGTGTCGGGTGAGCCACCGGTCACCTGCCGCACCGTCGGCGGCCGGAGCGGCGCGCTGGCCGGGGCCCCGCGGAGGGTGGCGATGTGGCTGCGGACCATCTGGTAGGTGACGGGCGCGTTGTGGGCGACGAGTTCGCTGTGGAGGCGGGTGACGCTCGTACATCCCTCGGCGAGTCGTCGCTCCAGGTAGGGCTTGTAGGGGTCCAGCCTGCTGGGTCGGGACCGGTTCTCGCGGATGGTGTCCTGCCAGCGTGCGGCGTTCGCGTATCGGAGCACGGTGTTGAGGCCCCAACCCAGGTGCCGGGCAATCGCTCGGCGCGAGTGACCTTGGGCAAGGAGCTCGTGGACCAGGGCGTGCGCGGCCTTCTTACGCTCAGCTCGCCGGCCGATGGGCGCCGGGTCGTCCTGCGGTCGGCCGGAAGTCAGCCGGGTGGCCTCCGGCAACATGCTGCTGGGAGACGGGTCGCGCAGGCAGTCGCGGTGGGCGGCAACGCAGGTTTCAACGGCTCGGCCGAGGCCCTGCCGGAGGTGGAACCGGTCGGCGACCTGCAGAGCGTCCGGGGCACCGCGTCGTGCTCCCTCGGCGTAAGCGCCGGCCCGGTCCCGGCAGATGATCTCCACGCCGGGGTGGCGAATCAGCCAGGCGGCCAGCGGCCCGGCCTCGCGTGTCGGGAGCACGTCGACCACGCGATGGTCTTCGACGCTGGTCAAGACGGTGGAGTAGGTCTGGCCCCGGCGGATCGCGAAGTCGTCCACGCCCAGCACGCGCGGAGTACCAAACTGCGGATCGGGCAATGCCATGACCCTCCGTAACAAGGTCATGCGCCCGGCCCCGAAGCCCAGCTGGGCCACCAGCCGGGCGCCGGCCCGCCCCGCCAGCGCGAGCCCCACTCTCTCCAGGGCGTGGTTGAGCCGCGTGGTGAACCGTGCGTGCGGGGCAGCCAGCTGCGAGAACGGCTCGGCGAACGTCCGGCGCGGGCAGTCCGCCGACCGGCAGGTAAAGCGCCGGACCGTCAGCAGGATCACAAAGCCCTGCTCAGCGAGCGGAAGGTCCTTCAGCCTGCGCTGGTAGCGGTCGTGTACTCGGTCCGAGAAACGGCCGCAGTCCGGACATGCAGATCCGGCCGTGCGGCCTCTCGCCGCCACCTCGACCGTGCCGAACGCGGCTGTGACCGCCTCGACATCCACATCGTCGATTCCGTCGAACACCAGCGAATCCCAGAACGGCGCATCGGTCTGCATGACCATCACCGGCCACAACCGGCTGCAGCAGCGGGCGGCAGGGACCTGATGGAACGTCAATTCTGATCGCTGGATGACAGGGCGTACGCGGTCTCACCGAACCCGTCTCCTCGCAATCGAACAGCGGGGTAACGCTCCGCGACCACTCCCCAAGATCTGTGCCAGAACCGAGTTTTGAAGTCGCTCAGGCGTGCAGGGCGGCTTGTGCTCTGCCAGCTAGTCCCAGTCAGCCGCGGGCTGTTCGACGCGGCCGCCTTGGTGCGGTGTAGGAATGTGGTCTTCGGCGCCGTAGGGAAAGGCCGTCAGGCAGGTTGCTGAGCAGGCGTTGACCAGCAGGGGCAGGACGTCTGTCGCCACCCGCGAGGAGATCCAGGCTTGGTGGAGCTCGCGGTCTATCGGCTGGTTGCAGACGCTGCACGTGCGTATGGCTGTTACTCCCCAGCGGCGGGGGGCCAGATCGGTCAGGTTGAGGTCTGCGACCGATTGTTGAGGCGGCTGGAGGCGTGGGAAGGGCGCACGGAGCTTGTAGTTGCCGAATAGAGAACGGGTGCTGACGGTGCTCCGGACGAGCCGTGTGCAGCGGGTGATCTCGTAGGGGAACCAGTGCAGTCGGTGCGAGGTGTAGGGGCTGAACTCCTCCAGGCTGGCCATGGCGCCGATCTCGGGCAGTATGGGGACCAGGTTGCTGCCGTAGAGCACGAAGTGCCTGACCGCCGGCAGCCGGGCGATGGACGGTGGCAGCGTGATGATCTGCCTCCGTTCCTGTGGGCTGAGTTCAAGCAGAGGACGGAATTCTTCCCGGCCGTCAGCGGCCGCCTCGTCGATCAGTGCGAGCAGATGCTGCCAGCCTTCAGCGGTGGTGTCCTGAAGTTCGGTGTGGAATCCCACCCGGGCACGAGGATGCACGCGGTATTGGTCGAAGCACGAGCAGGCGTCCCGGGAGGACAGCGGGCTTTGCGGGCCTGGATTCGCTGTGTCGCCCCACCGGTTCACGAAGAGCTTTGGTTCTTCCCCATCCAGCATGGATCAAAGATAGGGACCCCGGAGCCGCTGCCACCAGGGGATATGGGCAGGGACACAGGTCAGCGGGCATCTGCTCGTACAACTCGACCTTGCTAGCCGATATGCGCATTCAGCCCCCAACGGGAGAAGCACGCCGATCGTCCCACCGCAAGGTCCCAAGTGACTTCAAAACCAGAGAACTGAGCTTGTTCCGCTTT
>NZ_JAFLRJ010000361.1 GCF_017315755.1 Streptomyces beijiangensis | reverse complement strand
CCGGCACCGCCCCCACCCGCGCCAACAGATCCGCGATCCGGTCCATCACCGCCTCCGGATGCTCCAGCATCACCAGATGCCCCCCGTCCGGCACGATCACCAGCTCCGCCTCGGGCAGCAGCTCCGCGATCTCCTCGCTGTGCGAACTGGGCGTCACCAGATCCCGGTCCCCGGCCAGCACCAGCACCGGCACCTCCGCGAAGATCTGCAGCGCATCCGCCTTGTCGTGCTCGGTGAACGCCGGATAGAACTCCGCGACGACATCGATCGGAGTCCCCTCGATCAGCCGCTCGGCGAACCGCGCCACCGCCGGATCGACGTCCCGCGACCCGAACGAGTACCGCTTGATCAGCCCGGCGAAGAGATCAGCGGTGGCCCGCCGCCCCTTCTCCACCAGCTCCGCCTGCGACCCGAGCGCCTTCAGCACACCGGGCAGCACCCTCCGCACCGCGTTCACGCCCGCCACCGGCAGCCCGAAGTTCACCTCGCCGAGCTTCCCGCAGGACGTCCCGACAAAGGCGACCCCCACCACCCGCTCCCGTACGACCTCAGGGAACTGCTCCCCCAGTGCCATCACGGTCATCCCGCCCATCGAGTGCCCCACCAGCACCAGCGGCCCCTCGGGAGCGGCCGCATCGATGACAGCCTTCAGATCGCGCCCCAGCTGATCAATCGAGACAGGCTGCCCCGCCACCTGCGCACGCCCCCGCTCGGAGCGCCCGTGGCTGCGCTGGTCCCAGTGCACGGTCCGTACGACACCCCTCAACGCAGCCCGCTGAAAGTGCCACGAATCCTGGTTCAGGCAGTACCCATGGCTGAAGACGACCGTCACCGGCGCCGGGGCCTTCCGCCCGAAGAGCCGCCGCTTGCGCGAGCCGTTCCCGTCCGGTTCGACCTCGTCGGCCTCGTAGTAGATCTCGGTCCCGTCGTCGGCGACGGCCCGCCCCGGCATCCCGCGCAGCGATCCGTACGGCCCCGACGCGTCCAGCGCGAGCCGCGCCTTCTTCCGCATCCCGCGCCCGACGGTCAGCCGCTCCACGGCGACGCCCGCCGCCGCTCCGGCCGCCAGCACACCCACGGCCGCTCCGGCGATGCCACCGGCCCTGCGCCAGGTGGCACCCAAATCCCCGCTGGTCTCGCTCACCGTGCCGCGCTCCTACTCGACTAGTCGTCGCCCAACTCATTCACATAGACGCGCGGAACCCGCGCACCGATGCGGGTGACAATCTCGTACGCAATCGTGTCGGCCGCCACCGCCCAGTCCTCGGCGGTCGGTTCGCCCCGGTCGCCGGGCCCGAACAGCACGGCCTCCGCACCCGCACCGGGCGTGTCGCCCGCCAGGTCGACGACGAACTGGTCCATGGCCACGCGTCCCGCGACGCGCCGCCACTTCCCCGCGACGAGCACCGGGCCCTTGCCCGACGCATGGCGCGGAACGCCGTCCGCGTACCCCAGGGGCACCAGCCCCAGGGTGGTGTCGGCGGGGGTGATGTAGTGATGCCCGTAACTGACGCCGTGACCCTTCGGTACGTGCTTCACGAGCGCGAGCCGCGCGCTCAGCGTCATCACGGGACGCAGACCGAAGTCGGCGGCGCTGCCCAGCTGCGGGACGGGCGAGATCCCGTACATCGCGACACCGGGGCGCACCAGGTCGTACTGCGTGTCCGGGAGCGTCAGCACCGCGGGCGAATTGGCGATGTGCCGCACCTCGGGCCGGATGCCGGCCTTCTCCGCGTACTCCAGCGCCTCTTCGAACCGCGCGGTCTGCGCGGCGATCGACGGATGTCCCGGCTCGTCAGCGCACGCGTAGTGCGACCACAGCCCGGTGACCTTGACCAGCCCGTCCCGCTCGGCCTCCAGGGCCGCGCCCACCAGCTCGGGCCAGTCGGCGGGCTGGCAGCCGTTGCGGCCGAGACCGGTGTCGGCCTTGAGCTGGATGCGGGCCGTCAGTCCGGCGGCCGCGGCTGCTTCCCGTACCTCTGCGAGGGCCCACAGGCCGCTGACCGACACATCCACGTCGGCCTCGACGGCCTGGCGCCACGGACCGCCGGGCGTCCAGAGCCAGCACAGGATCCGGCCGCCGATCCCGGCGGCGCGCAGCGCGAGCGCCTCTTCGGGGGTCGCGGTCCCCAGCCACTCCGCGCCGGCCTGGCGGGCGGCAGCGGCGCACGGCACCATTCCGTGCCCGTACGCGTCCGCCTTCACCACGGCCATCAGCTGGGCACGGGGTGCACGGGCGCGCAGGGCAAGGACGTTGGCGCGCAGGGCGCCGAGGTCGATCTCGGCGCGCGCTCGCATGGGGGGTGGTGTCTCAGTCATCGGGCCCAGTGTCTCAGAGCTCAGCTCGCGGGCTCGCGGAGCGGTGACTGCCCACGACGGGTCAGAACGTCAGGTTGCGGGCGATTGCCCAGAGCACGGCCGTCGTCAGGACCGCTGCCTGCCCGTGCCGGCCGAGGATGAGCCGGTAGCGGCGGCCCCGCAGCCCCTCGGAGAGCCAGCGGATGCCGAGGCAGGCGGCGGCCGGGAGGCCGAGGAGGAACAGGGCGGCATTGTCGTGGAACGCCGCGGCCGGGTTGCCGTGCATCAGGTCGTACACCATGCGCGTGCCGCCGCAGGCGGGGCAGAGCAGACCGGTTGCCCAGTTGAAGGGACAGCGGGGCAGGAGGTGTCCCGGCTCGTGCGGGTTGTGTCCGTAGAGCCAGAAGGCACCCGCGCACCCGGCGACGAGCACCCCGAGGGGGGCTGTCGTCGGGTGGCGCAGGAGGCGGAACCGCTCAGGCACGCAGGATCCGGCCCTGGGAATCCGTACGGTCGTTGCTGGTCAGGAAGAGGATGCCGTCGATCAGCGCCCACACACCGAGGCCGCCGCAGGTGAGGAGCTGGGCGACGGCGATGCCGTAGTGGCCGGTGTAGAAGCGGCCGACGCCCAGGCCCCCGACGAAGATCTGGAGAAGACCGGCGACGAGCTTCTGCTTGTCGGAGTACGGGCGGCCGTGGATGTCGTAGCCGTACGGGGCGGCAGGGTCGCCGGTGTAGGTGCCGGGCGGGGGCGGGTAGTGACCGGTCGGAGGGCCGCCGTACCCCTGCCAGGGGGCGCCGGGCCCCTGCTGCGGGTATCCGTGACCGGGCGGCGGCTGGTCCTGGGGCTGCTGCCCCTGGGGCGGCTGCTGGCCGTCACCGTCCTGCGGGGGCTTGGCGTAGGGATTGTTCTCGGACACCTGAGGCTCCTGGATCTTCTGACGGCAACGCCCGTCAGTTTGTCAGGCCTGGCCAAGAGGTGAGCGGAGGGACCGGGGAGCGGGATCGGGGAATGCCTCCGCGTCCCCAGACCCACCCCGCACCCGCTACCCGCACACATCCCGCCAAGCCCCGGCGATCCCGGCCGCAACCTCCCCGGCGGAGGCAGGCGCGCCCTGCGCCGCCCGCCGCCCCGCGAGCCCATG
>NZ_JAFLRJ010000360.1 GCF_017315755.1 Streptomyces beijiangensis | reverse complement strand
CGGGCGGTGGTGGAGGTGGTGACCACCGCGCCGGCTGCCATGGCGAGTACGGCCGACACCGTGGCCAGGGCTCTCGTACAGGATCGGAACACAGGAGTACTCCTGTCGTGGGCGCGTCAAAGCGCAATGTGGGGGTGGACCTGCAAGTTCACAGGAATGAACCGAGGCCCCTCACGTGAACCTGTGAGTGATTGAAGAAAGTAGGACTAGACCAGCGCCACGTCAATCCCTCGCGTTCACCAACTGAACACGGATCACATGAAGTTGAGCGCGCCCCACAGGGCCACTGTCGACACGGCGATGGCCGCGGGGACGGTCAGCAGACCGAGCCGGGTGAACGCGGAGAGCTCGGCGTCCGTGCCGTGCTGATGCAGGATGCGGCGCCAGAGGAGGGTGGCGAGCGAGCCGACATAGGTGAGGTTCGGACCGATGTTCACGCCGATCAGCGCGGCCAGAACGGGTCCTGGACCGGCCGGGGCGACGACCGGCAGCAGGGCCAGGATCGCCGGCAGATTGTTGATCGTGTTCGCGAGTACGGCAGCCACCGCGGCCACCGCGAGAAGCGCCGGGAGCGAGTCGCCGTCCGGCAGGACCGCCCCGATGCCGTCGCCGAGCCCGTTGTCGACAACTGCCTTCACGACCACGCCGAGGGCCAGCACGAAGAGGCAGAAGAGCGGGTTGGCGGAGCGGACGAGGGCGGTGACCGAGGTGCGCTTGCGGCGCAGCTCGCGCACGGCGAGGACCGCCGTACCGGCGAGTGCGGCCCAGAGCGGCTCGGCGCCCGCGAACGAGGTGATGACAAAACCGGCCAGGGTCAGCGCGAGGACGACGAGGGTGAAGACCGGGACGTCGGTCCGCTCCTGCCGCTCCGGCGGGTGGGCGCTCACGGCCAGGTCGGCGGCGAAGAAGCGGCGGAACACGGCGTACTCGACGGCGATCGCGGCCAGCCAGGGCAGCGCCATGAGCGCGGCGAACCGGGTGAAGGACAGACCGCTGGCGGCGAGGGCGAGGAGGTTGGTCAGGTTGGAGACCGGGAGCAGGAGCGATGCCGAGTTGGCGAGATGGGCGCAGGCGTAGACGTGCGGCCGGGGCCGGGCCCCGACGCGGGCGGCGGTCGCGAAGACGACGGGGGTGAGCAGGACGACGGTGGCGTCCAGGCTGAGTACGGCGGTGATCACCGCGGCGACGGCGAAGACACCGCCGAGGAGCGCGGTGGGCCGGCCCCCGCAGATCCGCGCGACGAGGTCACCGGCGGCCGTGAACAGGCCTTCCTGTGCGCAGAGTTGCGAGAGCGCGAGGATGGCGGCGAGGAAGCCGATGACGGGGAGCAGGGTACGGGTCTGATCCCAGGCGTCGGCGGGGTCGACCGCGCCGAGCGCGACGACGAGCGCGGCGGCGGGGACGGCTGCGGCGGCTTCCGGCCAGCCCTTGGGCCGTACGACGGCAAAGGCGAGCGTGGCCAGCAGGAGGCCTACGGAGAGGATCTCGGCGGGGACGGTACTCAGGGTGGGGCTCCGGAGAAGGCTGGACACAAGGGGCGTGGACGGTGCGCCCGTAACGGCGTGTTGCCCCATCTCGTAGAAGTATCCAGGGTGCCCGGAGGAGTACCGACCCGCCGTGCCGGACAGGGTCTAGTGCAGGTCGGCCTGCGCGGGGGTGTCGTCGAGGAATCCGCCCGACTGGTGCTGCCAGAGCTTCGCGTAGGCGCCGTCCGATGCGAGCAGCTCCTGGTGCGTGCCCTGCTCGATGATCCTGCCCCGGTCGAGGACGATGAGCTGGTCCATGGTGGCGACCGTACTGAGCCTGTGTGCCACCACGAGCGCCGTCCGCCCCTCCATGAGCCGCCACAGCGCCTCCTGGACGAGGATCTCGCTCTCGGAGTCCAGGGCGCTCGTCGCCTCGTCGAGCAGCAGGATCGGCGCGTCGCGCAGGATCGCCCTGGCGAGAGCGACCCGCTGGCGCTGCCCGCCCGACAGCTTGAGACCCCGCTCGCCCACCATGGTGCCGAAACCGTCCGGCAGTGCGTCGGCGAACTCCGTGACGTGCGCCGCCTCGGCCGCGCGGCGGATGTCGGCGTCCGAGGCATCCGGCCTGGCGAACGCGATGTTGTCCCGCAGCGAGCGGTGGAACATCGCCGGATCCTGCGGTACGTACGCGATCATGCTGCGCAGATCGGCCTGGCGCAGCCTGCTGATGTCCTGGCCCCCGATCAGGATGCGGCCGGTGTCGATGTCGTTCATCCGCAGCAGCAGCCGGCTGAGCGTGGTCTTGCCCCCGCCGGACCGGCCGACGAGACCGATCCTCGTCCCGCTGGGCACGGCCAGGTCAAGACCCTCGAAGAGCGGCTTTGCGCCCGCGTGGGCGAAGTTCACCTGCTCGAAGCGGACATCGGCGGCCCTGGACCGCAGCGGCTCCGGCGACGGCGGGTCGAGCACGGTCGGCGGCTGCAGCAGCAGTTCGGTGAACTGCGCGGCCTCCGTCATCGATCGCTCCAGCCGGCGGTAGATCTGGTTGAACTCGAACATGATCCGCGTCGCATTGGTGTAGTACGTGAAGGCGACCACGACCGCCTCCACGCCGTGCCCGCCCCCGGCGTGTCCACCTCCGACGAGCGCGACCGCGAGCAGCAGACCCAGTGCGTTGGTAGCCACGGACAACGGCGCGACCAGCGTGTCGATGCGCAGGTTTCCGTAGTCCCACGACCTCAGGGTGATCCGCCTCGACGCGGCGACACGGGACCGGTGCTCGGCGGCCTCGTGCTCCTCGGCGGCGAATGCCCGGACCGTGTCCATGTTCATCAGGCTGTCGGCGACATGGCCCGACACCCTGGCGATCGCCTCCTCGCGCTGGCTGACGAGCGCCTGGCGGCGACGGATGAGGGGCGCCACGCACAGGGCCGTGAGGACGATCATCCCCAAGAGCCCGACCACGAGCAGCGGTTCGTAGTGCCACAGCACGACCGACCCGAACAGCAGCGGCACGAGGCTGCCCACGACCGAGAACGTCAGCGTGTCGACGAGGTCCTCGAAACGGGACGCGAAACTCAGCACCCGCTTGGTCAGCGACCCGGCGAAGTTGTCGTGGAAGAACGCGGCGTCCTTGGCGAAGAGCTCGTCCATGCCGATCACGTACAGGCGCTCGATGCTGAGGGCGGCGAGACGGTTCAGGAAGTGGAAGCCGATGCGCCAGAACACCTCCGCGAGCAGCAGGACACCGGCGAAGCCGAGGACGTAGGGCAGCGTCGAGCCGATGCTGATACCGGAGTCGCCGGCGATCCGGCCCACCAGCTTCGCGACGATCAGCGGCGCGATGTAGCTGATGCCGATGTTGCCCACCGCCGGCAGCAGCATCGCGGGCGCCGTCAGCCACCGGCGCCGGGCCAGCTCCCGCCCGTAGTAACGCAGTGCGAGCAGCACCGCACCTTTGCCCGGCGGAACCTTGCGTAATTCAGGCGATCCCATCCCCACCCCCGTCTTGTCGTACGGTCGCCGCCCTCACAGTGTCCCGTGCCGACGACCACGCGGTCCAAGCGTTTTCGTTCCGGTTGGCCTCGCCGGTTCCGCAGGGCTCAGCCCGACTGGCGTGCTTGTACTGCCGGGCGTCCGGGGGGGCGCCCCCGGGAAAGCACAGCGGACGCCGACGCCGAGGGGCGCCGCACCGGTTGAAGCCGGTGCGACGCCCCTCGGCGTACGTACGGAACGGAATGCGGTGGGGTCAGCCCTCGACGCCCAGCCGCTCCAGGATGAGCTCCTTGACGCGCGCCGCGTCCGCCTGGCCCCGCGTGGTCTTCATGACCGCACCGACCAGCGCGCCCACAGCGGCGACCTTGCCACCGCGGATCTTGTCCGCGATCGCCGCGTTGCCCGCGATGGCCTCGTCGACCGCCGCGCCGAGCGCGCCGTCGTCCGAGACGACCTTCAGGCCGCGCTTCTCCACGATCTCGTCCGGCGTGCCCTCGCCCGCGAGGACACCCTCGATGACCTGCTTCGCCAGCTTGTCATTGAGGTCTCCCGCCGCGACCAGGGCCGCGATGCGCGCGACCTGGGCCGGGGTGACCGGGAGTTCGTCCAGCGCGCGGCCGGTCTCGTTCGCGTTGCGCGCCAGCTCGCCCATCCACCACTTACGGGCCGACGCGGCATCCGCGCCCTCCGCGATCGTGGCGACGATCGGGTCGACCGCGCCCGCGTTCAGGATCGTCTGCATGACGTCCTCGGTGACGCCCCAGTCCTCGCGCAGCCGGTTGCGGCGCAGGCGCGGGAGCTCGGGCAGACCGCCGCGCAGCTCCTCGACCCAGGCACGGGCCGGGGCGACCGGCACGAGGTCGGGCTCGGGGAAGTAGCGGTAGTCCTCGGCGTTGTCCTTGATACGGCCCGACGTCGTGGAGCCGTCCTCCTCGTGGAAGTGCCTGGTCTCCTGGAGGATCGTGCCGCCGGAGTTGAGCACCGCCGCGTGGCGCTGGATCTCGAAGCGCGCCGCACGCTCCACGGAGCGCAGCGAGTTGACGTTCTTCGTCTCCGAGCGCGTACCGAACATCTCGCGGCCGTACGGACGCAGCGACAGGTTCACGTCGCAGCGCATCTGGCCCTTGTCCATCCGGGCCTCTGAGACATCGAGCGCCTTGATGAGCTCGCGCAGCTCGGCGACGTACGCCTTCGCGACCTCGGGAGCACGCTCCCCCGCGCCCTCGATCGGCTTGGTGACGATCTCGATGAGCGGGATGCCGGCCCGGTTGTAGTCCAGGAGGGAGTGCGAGGCGCCGTGGATACGGCCCGTCGCGCCGCCGACGTGCAGCGACTTGCCGGTGTCCTCCTCCATGTGGGCGCGCTCGATCTGCACCCGGAAGATCTCGCCGTCCTCCAGCTGGACGTCCAGATAGCCGTTGAAGGCGATCGGCTCGTCGTACTGCGAGGTCTGGAAGTTCTTCGGCATGTCCGGATAGAAGTAGTTCTTCCGGGCGAAACGGCACCATTCGGCGATCTCGCAGTTGAGCGCGAGGCCGATCTTGATGGCCGACTCGATGCCGATCTCGTTGACAACCGGCAGCGCGCCGGGCAGTCCGAGACAGGTCGGGCAGGTCTGCGAGTTGGGCTCGGCGCCCAGCTCCGTGGAGCACCCGCAGAACATCTTGGTCCTGGTGCCGAGCTCGACATGGACCTCCAGGCCCATGACGGGGTCGTACGTAGCGAGGGCTTCCTCGTACGCCACCAGTTCAGTCGTGGTTGTCACGGTGAAACTTCCCTCTCAGCCCAGCAGTACGTCGTCGTCGCCGAGACGCTTCAGCTCACGCAGGAGCAGAGCGACGCCCGTGGCGACGGCGGCGGCGGAGATCACGGCGTCGACGAGGAGCAGCTTGTCGCTCTCACCGCGTGCCCTCCTCACCTGCTTCGAGACGCTCAGCGCGCCGAACAGGGTGGTGCCGATGGACAGGTACAGGCCGGGCTTGGAGTGCTTGAAACCCTTGGCCTTCTCCAGCTTGCTATCACTCACAGCGACGGAGCCTCCTCGAGCAGCGGGTGTCCCCAGCGGGCGTTGTACGCGGCCTCGACCGCGGCGCCGACCTTGTACAGCCGGTCGTCCTTCATGGCCGGAGCGATGATCTGCAGGCCGACCGGCATACCGTCCTCCGGAGCCAGGCCGCAGGGAAGCGACATGGCGGAGTTGCCGGCCAGGTTCGTCGGAATGGTGCACAGGTCGGCGAGGTACATCGCCATCGGGTCGTCCGCGCGCTCGCCGATCGGGAAGGCGGTGGTGGGCGTGGTCGGCGAGACGATCACGTCGACCTGCTCGAAGGCCTTCTCGAAGTCCTGCGTGATGAGGGTGCGGACCTTCTGGGCCGAGCCGTAGTACGCGTCGTAGTAGCCGGAGCTCAGCGCGTACGTACCGAGGATGATGCGGCGCTTGACCTCGTCGCCGAAACCGGCCTCGCGGGTCAGGGCGGTGACGTCCTCGGCGGACTTCGTACCGTCGTCGCCGACGCGCAGGCCGTAGCGCATGGCGTCGAAGCGGGCCAGGTTGGAGGAGCACTCGGAGGGGGCGATCAGGTAGTACGCGGAGAGCCCGAGGTCGAAGGAGGGGCAGTCCAGTTCGACGATGGTCGCGCCGAGCTCCTTGAGGAGCTCCACCGACTCGTCGAAGCGCTGGAGCACGCCCGCCTGGTAACCCTCGCCGCGGAACTGCTTGACGACGCCGACGCGCATGCCCTCGACCGAGCCGTTACGGGCGGCCTCGACGACCGGCGGGACCGGGGCGTCGATGGAGGTCGAGTCGAGCGGGTCGTGGCCGGCGATGACCTCGTGGAGGAGGGCCGCGTCCAGGACCGTACGGGCGCAGGGACCGCCCTGGTCGAGGGAGGAGGAGAAGGCGACCATGCCGTAGCGGGAGACCCCGCCGTAGGTCGGCTTGACGCCGACCGTGCCGGTGACGGCGGCGGGCTGGCGAATGGAACCGCCGGTGTCCGTGCCGATGGCGAGCGGGGCCTCGTACGAGGCGAGGGCCGCGCTGGAGCCGCCGCCGGAGCCGCCGGGGATCTTGGTCAGGTCCCAGGGGTTGCCGGTCGGGCCGTACGCGCTGTTCTCCGTCGAGGACCCCATGGCGAACTCGTCCATGTTGGTCTTGCCGAGGATGACGACGTCCGCGGCCTTGAGGCGCTTGGTGACCGTCGCGTCGTACGGCGGGATCCAGCCTTCGAGGATCTTGGAACCCACGGTGGTCGGGATGCCCTTGGTGGTGAAGATGTCCTTCAGCGCGAGGGGGACGCCCGCGAGGGGGCCCAGCTTCTCGCCGTTGGCCTTCTTGGCGTCGACGGCGCGGGCCTGCGCGAGCGCGCCCTCACGGTCGACATGCAGGAAGGCGTGGACCTTCTCGTCGATCGCGTCGATCCGGGCCAGGTGGGCCTCGGTGACCTCGACCGCCGTGAGCTCGCCCGAAGCGATCTTCGAGGCGATCTCGGCTGCGGTGAGCTTGATGATGCTGATGTGGTCCGTCATGGGTGTTTAGTCCTCCCCCAGGATCTGCGGCACCTTGAATCGCTGCTGCTCCTGGGCGGGGGCGCCGGAGAGGGCCTGCTCCGGGGTGAGCGAGGGGCGGACCTCGTCCTTGCGCATGACGTTCGTCAGCGGCAGCGGATGGGAGGTCGGCGGTACGTCTTGGTCGGCGACCTCGGATACGCGGGCGACCGCGCCGAGAATGTCGTCGAGCTGTCCGGCGAAGTGGTCGAGCTCTTCTGCCTTCAGCTCCAGACGTGCCAGCCGGGCGAGGTGGGCGACCTCCTCGCGCGTGATGCCAGGCATGCGGATCCTCACGGGGTGCGTGTGACGGTGTTGGGGCAATCCTATGGGGCGCGGGCCCCAGCCCCGAATCCGTTTCCCCGCGGCCGGTCCTGCGGGCCCCTACTTCACCGTCTGGCCGGACGCCGGGTCCGCTTCCAGCTCGGCCGCTGCCGCTGCCGCCGCCGCCAGCTCCGCCGGGCGCTGCCAGCCGCGGGAGCCCCGGGCCAGGAGCCAGGCCGTGGCCTCGTCCGGCGGCATCGCGGCGGCCACCAGCCAGCCCTGCACCGCGTCGCAGCCCAGGTCCCGCAGGCGCTCCCAGGTCTCGTCGTCCTCGACGCCCTCGGCGACCACCACCAGGCCGAGCGAGTGGGCCAGGTCCACCGTGCAGCGGACGATCTCCGCGTCCTCGTTGTCGATGGCGAGGCGGGCCACGAAGGAGCGGTCGATCTTCAGCTCGCTCACCGGGAGGCGGCGCAGATGGACCAGGGACGAGTAGCCCGTGCCGAAGTCGTCCAGCGACATCTTCACTCCGTGGGCCGTCAGCGCGGCGAGCGTGTCCGCCGCCCGCTGCGGGTCCTCCAGGAGTACGTGTTCCGTTATCTCGAGCTGCAGCGCGCCGGCCGGGACACCATGCCGTGCCAGCCGTGCCGCCACCGCGCCCGCGAAGCCCGGGGTGTGGACGTCCCTCGGCGACACGTTCACCGCCACCGGCACCTTCAGGCCCTGGGCGCGCCATCTGGCGACCTGCGCGAGCGCCGTCTCCAGTACGTACTCCGTCAGGTGCGGCATGAGCCCCGACGACTCGGCGATCGCGATGAACTCGTCCGGGGGGACCCGCCCGCGCTCCGGGTGCACCCACCGCACCAGCGCTTCGAGTCCCGCGACCTGTCCGTCGAACCGCACCTTGGGCTGGTAATGCAGCTCCACGTCGCCCGCGTCGAGCGCCCGGCGCAGATCGCCCAGCAGGCCGAGCCGGTCGGGGGTGTTGGAGTCGCGCTTGGACTCGTATGCCTCGACGCCCGTGCGGTCCCGCTTGGCCTGGTACATCGCCACGTCGGCCCGCCGCAGCAGTCCCTCCGCGTCCAGCGCGTGGTCAGGGAAGACAGCGACGCCGGCGCTCGCCTCGAGCACCAGCGTCAGGCCGTCCAGATCGAGCGGGGAACCCAGTTCGGCGACCAGCCGGCGCGCGATCTGTATCGCGCTGGTCGCCGAGTCGGCCACCGGCAGCAGGACCGCGAACTCGTCTCCGCCGAGCCGCGCGGCCTCCGCCCCGCGCGGCAGCGCCAGCCTCAGCCGGTCCGCGATCTGCAACAGCAGCCGGTCGCCCGCGAGATGGCCCAGGGTGTCGTTGACCGACCGGAACCGGTCCAGGTCGATCAGGACCAGTGCTGATCTCGCACCGAGGTTCTCCGCCTCCTCCAGCGCCGACCAGGTCCGCTCCAACAGCCACTGGCGGTTGGGCAGTCCGGTGAGCGGATCGCGCAACTGCTCCTCCGCCCTGGCCCTGGCGATCCAGAGCGTGGAGTCCAGCGCGATCAGCGGTACGGCGAAGAGCGGCAGCAGTACGGGAACGGACATCGCGACCACGCAGATCAGCGGGGCGATGCCCAGGAGCGCGGCCGCCACCAGGCCCTGCCGCAGCAGTGCGGTGCGGGCGATGGTCGGCAGCCCGCCGCCGCGTGGCGCCATCGCGTACCAGAGGACCACCCGGGTCACTCCGAGGTAGGCGAGCGCGACGAGCACGACCTCGGGGGTGGAACCGATGTCCCACTCGGAGGGCACCCAGGGCTTCTCCACCGTCGGTACGTCCCCGAACGCGGCCAGCACCAGTGCTCCCGCGCCGATGCCGAGGATGTCCACCGAGCCGTGCACCAGCCCCTGTCGCCAGCGATTGCGCCGGGCAGCTCCGGCCAGGACGACGACGGCCAGGGAGACCAGCGCGGCCGGCAGCCAGCCGTAGAGGAGCAGCACGGCCAGGGTCAGCGCGGCCCCCGATCCGGTCCCGCCCCACCAGCGGTCGCGGCCCAGCGCGACCAGATGACCCACGATGATGCCGGTGAGCACGGCCAGCGCCCAGCCGGTGGTGGAGTCGGGGAACAGCGCACGGCCGTCCCGTACGGCCAGGAAGAACCCAATCCCCAGCACCACCACGGCGAGCGCCACGATGGCAGGGGACAGTCCTGAACCGCGCAGCCGTGAGTCCTGATCGGCGCTCTCGGTCGGTTTCATTCCCGTCCCTACCTCACAGCCGGCAGTGCCCATGCCACGCGGATGGCCCGTTGTCATGGCATCACGACCTGAATCTCACCACTCAGCCGTGCACGACAGGTGCGCTTTTCAACAGTAGGCCGCAGAAGGCTCTGACGGGCACTGCTCTACAGGTCTTGCCCGAATGAGACCCAGCCACCCGTAAGGGTCTGCTATGCGCCGAACGGGTGGCCCGGGTCCGGGGCGGAGCGGCTACTCCTCCGTCACCACAGCAGCCTCACGGGCCGCGTCGGGACCCTGTGCCAGCAGGACTGCGAAGCCGTCCTCGTCCAGGACGGGGACCTTCAACTGGACCGCCTTGTCGTACTTCGAACCGGGGCTGTCCCCCACCACCACGAAGGCCGTCTTCTTCGAAACGGAACCGGTCACCTTCGCTCCGAGGCTCTGGAGCGCTTCTTTCGCGCCATCTCGTGTGTGGCGCTCCAGCGTGCCGGTGACCACAACGGTGAGCCCTTCGAGCGGGCGCGGTCCCTGGTCCTCGTCGCCGCCCTCTTCCTCCATACGGACTCCGGCGGCCCGCCACTTGCGCAGGATCTCGCGGTGCCAGTCCTCTTCGAACCACTGCTTGAGCGAGGCGGCGATGGTCGGCCCGACGCCCTCGACGGCGGCGAGCTCCTCCTCCGTCGCCTCCTCGATCCGCTCCAGGGAGCGGAACTCACGGGCGAGGGCTTCGGCCGCGACCGGTCCCACATGGCGGATCGAGAGCCCGGTGATGATGCGGGCCAGCGGACGTTCCTTGGCGGCGGCGATGTTCTCCAGCATCGAGAGGGCGTTCTTCCGGGGCTCGCCCTGCTGGTTGGCGAAGATCGTGACGACCTTCTCCTCGCCGGTCTTCGGATCGCGCTTGGGCAGTCCGCTGTCCTGATCGAGGACGTACGCCTTGATGGGCAGCAGCTGTTCGATGGTGAGGTCGAAGAGGTCGCCCTCGTCGGCGAGGACCGGTTCGGCGGGCTCCAGCGGCCTGGTCAGCGCGGCGGCCGAGACGTACCCGAAGTTCTCGATGTCCAGGGACTTGCGGCCGGCCAGATAGAACAGCCGCTCCCTCAACTGGGCGGGGCAGGAGTGGGCGTTGGGGCAGCGGAGGTCGATGTCGCCCTCCTTCATCGGCCGCAGCGCCGTACCGCACTCGGGGCACTCGACGGGCATCACGAACTCCCGCTCGCTGCCGTCGCGCAGATCGGCGACCGGGCCGAGGATCTCCGGGATGACGTCCCCGGCCTTCCTCAGCACCACCGTGTCCCCGATGAGCACCCCCTTGGCCTTGACGACCTCCTGGTTGTGCAGGGTCGCGAACTCGACCTCGGAGCCCGCCACCGTCACCGGATCGACCTGCGCGTACGGCGTCACACGCCCGGTGCGGCCCACCCCCACGCGGATGTTGAGCAGCTTGGTGTTGACCTCCTCCGGCGCGAACTTCCAGGCGATCGCCCAGCGCGGCGCCCGCGAGGTGGAGCCGAGCCGCCCCTGCAGCGGGATCTCGTCGAGCTTGACGACCACGCCGTCGATCTCGTGCTCCACCACCGAGTGGCGGTTCTCCCCGATGTACGAGATGAACTCCCGGACCCCGTCGAGTGAGTCGACCACTCTGTTCTGGGTGGCGGTGGGCAGCCCCCACTCGTGCAGCAGCTCGTACGCGTGCGACAGGCAGTCGATGTCGAAGCCCTCGCGTGCGCCGATGCCGTGCACCACCATGTGCAGCGGGCGGGTCGCGGTGACCTTGGGGTCCTTCTGGCGCAGCGAGCCGGCAGCCGCGTTCCGCGGGTTGGCGAACGGCTTGTCCCCGGCCTCCACCAGGCGGGCGTTCAGCTCCTCGAAGGCCTCCATCGGGAAGTAGACCTCGCCGCGGATCTCCACCAGCGCGGGGATCCGGTCGCCCTCCAGCCGGTAGGGGATGTCGGCGATCGTGCGGACGTTGGCCGTGATGTCCTCGCCGACGCGGCCGTCGCCCCGGGTGGCCGCGCGGGTCAGCCGGCCGTTCTCGTACGTCAGGTTGACCGCGAGGCCGTCGACCTTCAGCTCGCACAGGTAGTGGTAGGCGGCGGTTCCCGCGTCCCGGACGACGCGCTCGTGCCAGGCCGCGAGCTCCTCGTCGTCGAAGGCGTTGTCCAGGGAGAGCAGCCGCTCGCGGTGCTCGACCTTGGTGAACTCCGTCTCGTAGTCCCCGGCGACCTTCTGCGTCGGGGAGTCCGGGGTACGCAGCTCCGGGTACTCCTCCTCCAGGGCCTCCAGTGAGCGCAGCAGCACATCGAAGTCGGCGTCGCTGACGACCGGCTGGTCCCGGACGTAGTACCGGAAGCGGTGCCCCTCGATCTGCTCGGCGAGGAGCGCGTGCTGCTCCCGTGCCTCCGCGGGCACCGCTGCGTTCTGTTCGACAGCCACCGTCAAGTCCTCCCGTTACCGCGTCGGTTACTCAGGGTTGTCCGCGAGCGACCTCGCCGCCCGGGCGCAGTACGCGAGCGCCGCGCGCGCATACGCGGGGGAAGCCCCCGCCAGCCCGCACGACGGGGTGATCACCAACGACTCCGCGAGAGTCCCCGGATTCAGCCCCAGCCTGCGCCACAACGTCCTGACACCCATGACGCTACCGGCAGGGTCTGACAATGGACCGTCCGTGCCGGGCACGACACCGGCGAAGAGCCGGGTACCACCCTCGACGGCCTCCCCGATCGCCTCCTCGTCACGCTCGGTGAGCAGCGAGAAATCGAACGAGATGCCTGCCGCGCCGGCCCGCCGCAACAGCGCGAACGGCACGTCGGGCGCGCAGGAATGGACCACGACAGGCCCGTCCGTCACACCCATCACCTCGCGCAGCGTGCTCTCCACGGCCTGCCGGTCCACGGCCCGGTGGGTCCGGTAGCCGCTCGCGGTCCTGATCTGCCCGCGCAGCACGGCGATGAGCGAGGGCTCGTCCAGCTGCAGCACCACCTGCGCGCCCGGCACCCGCCGCCGTACCTCCGCGAGGTGCGTCCGCAGCCCCTCGGCCAGCGACCCCGCGAGGTCGCGTCGGGCGCCCAGATCCCCGAGCGCCAGCTCCCCGCCGCGCAGTTCGAGGCCGGCGGCCAGCGTCCACGGCCCCACCGCCTGGATCTTCAGCGGCCCTTCGTACCCCTGGGTGAACTCCTCCAGCGCGTCCAGGTCCTCACCGAGCCAGGACTGTGCGCGCCGGGTCTCGCGCCCGGGGCGGTCGCTGACGCGCCAGCCGCTGGGCTCCACGTGGGCGTACATCTCCACGAGCATCCCGATGGTGCGGCCGAGCATGTCGCCGCCGGGTCCGCGCGCCGGCAGTTCGGCCAGATACGGGAAGTCCTCGAAGGACCCCACGACGGTCTTCGCGGTCTCGCGTGCGTCGTCGCCGGGCATCGAACCGATGCCGGTGGCAGGCCCCCATACGAATTCGCTCATCGACCGGGCCGCACCGTCAGGTCGTTGACCTCGGCGTCGCGCGGCAGGTCGAGCGCCATGACGATCGTCGTCGCCACCGACTCGGGGTCGATCCACTGCGCGGCGTCGTACGTCTTGCCCTCCTGCGAGTGCACCTTGGCCTGCATGGGGCTGGCGGTGCGCCCCGGGTAGACGGAGGTCACGCGCACCCCGTTCTCGTGCTCCTCCTCGCGCAGCGAGTCGGCCAGGGCCTTCAGGCCGTGCTTGGAGGCGGCGTAAGCACCCCACTGGGCGTGGGCGTTGAGCCCTGCGCCCGAGTTGACGAAGACCACGTGCCCGTGGGCCACGCGGAGCTGGGGAAGGAAGAGCCTGGTCAGCTCGGCCGGCGAGACGAGATTGGCCTTGAGCTGCTGGAGCCAGGTCCCGGCCCGCAGTTCGGCGACGGGACCGAGGTCGACGACGCCCGCGATGTGCAGCACCGAGTCGACCTGCTCGGGCATGGCCTGCATGCCGAACGACTTGGAGATGCGCTCGGGGTCCGCGAGGTCGGCGACCATCGAACCGGCCCCCGGGTACTGCTCCTCCAGCTGCCTGGCGCGTCCGCGGTCCCGCGCCACCAGGACGATGTCGTCGCCGCGCTCCTGAAGGCGGCGCGCGACGGCCGCGCCGATGCCGGAACCTGCACCAGTGATCACATGTGTTGCCATACGAGACATGCTCGCACTACTGGACGCCCGCACTCTCCTCCAGGTAGGCCAGCGCGGCCACCCCGTCCGCCGCGAAGAACACCAGGTCAGTCAGCGGAACCGGCAGGAATCCCTCGTCCTCCATCCGCTGGAACTGCTGCTTGAGACCGTCGTAGAAGCCCGCCGTGTTCAGCAGCACCACCGGCTTGGTGGTCTTTCCGTGCTTCTTCAGTTCCAGGATCTCGGTCGCCTCGTCCAGCGTCCCGGTCCCGCCCACCATGATCACGACCGCGTCCGACTTGGCGAGCAGCAGCGCCTTCCGCTCGGCGAGATCCTTGGCGATCACCATCTCGTCGGCGTTCGTACGCGCCCTGTCGGCCAGGAAGTCCACGGACACGCCCACCAGCCGCCCGCCCGATTCCTGCACCCCGTCGGCGACGACCTTCATCAGCCCGCTCTCGGACCCGCCCCAGACCAGCGTGTGGCCGCCCTTGCCGATCAGTTCGGCGAATTCGCGGGCGGGCCGGGTGTAGCGCTCGTCGAGGTCGGCGGCGGAGAGAAAGACGCAGATATCCATACGTCCACCGTAAGGGGAAGAAGTGGCCGCCCCCGCGCGCTGAAGGAGGCATGACGACTGGACACCGCATCACCGTCGAAGAGGGCACCGAGCACGTCAGGGTCGTACGGGAAGGGCAGGTGCTCGCCGAGAGCAGCCGCCCCCTCGTCCTGCGCGAGACGGGCTGTCCGGTGCGCTACTACCTCCCGCCGGAGGACGTACGCACCGACCTGCTGACCCCTTCGGAGACCCACACCCACTGCCCCTTCAAGGGCGACGCCTCCTACTGGTCGCTCCCGGAGGCGGCCGACCTGGTCTGGGCGTACCCGGAGCCGAAAGACGAAGTGGCCCTGATCAAGGACCACTTCTGCTTCTACGACACCGAGGTCGTCTGACCCGCGGAGACGCGTTCGGTCGTGGCGATCGTCGCCGACCCGACGACCCTGGTGCCGTCGTAGAGCACGATCGCCTGGCCGGGCGCCACGCCCCGTACCGCCTCGTCGAACCGCACCTGCAGCTCGTCGCCGACGAGCTCCGCGCTCACGGTGGTCTCGCCGCCGTGGGCGCGCAACTGTGCGGTGTACGTACCCGGGCCCACCGGGGCGTTTCCGCACCAGCGGGGCCTGATCGCGGTCAGTGCGGTGACGTCCAGGGCCTCGACAGGGCCGACCGTCACCGTGTTGTTCACCGGTGAGATGTCCAGGACGTAGCGCGGCTTGCCGTCGGCGGCCGGGTGGCCGATCCGCAGACCCTTGCGCTGGCCGATGGTGAAGCCGAAGGCGCCGTCGTGGCTGCCGAGCTTCGTCCCCGTCTCGTCGAGGATGTCGCCCTCGGCCTTGCCGCCGAGGCGGTCGGCGAGGAAGCCCTGGGTGTCGCCGTCCGCGATGAAGCAGATGTCGTGGCTGTCGGGCTTCTTGGCGACGGCCAGGTTGCGGCGCTCGGCCTCGGCGCGGATCTCGTCCTTGGTGGTGAGGGTGTCCCCGAGCGGGAACATGGCGTGCGCGAGCTGGCGCTCGTCGAGCACGCCCAGGACGTAACTCTGGTCCTTGGCCATGTCGGACGCCCGGTGCATCTCACGCGAGCCGTCCTCGTTCACGACGACCGTGGCGTAGTGGCCGGTGCAGACCGCGTCGAAGCCCAGCGCGAGGGCCTTGTCGAGCAGCGCCGCGAACTTGATCTTCTCGTTGCAGCGCAGACAGGGGTTGGGGGTGCGCCCGGCCTCGTACTCCGCGACGAAGTCCTCGACGACGTCCTCACGGAAGCGCTCGGCGAGGTCCCAGACGTAGAAGGGGATGCCGATGACGTCGGCCGCCCTGCGGGCGTCGCGCGAGTCCTCGATGGTGCAGCAGCCGCGTGCTCCCGTACGGAAGGACTGCGGGTTGGCGGAGAGCGCCAGGTGCACACCGGTCACGTCGTGCCCGGCCTCGGCGGCACGGGCGGCGGCGACGGCGGAGTCCACGCCGCCGGACATGGCGGCCAGTACCCGGAGGGGACGGGGGCGGGAGCGCTGGGGTGTCTGAGTCATAGCCCTACCAGGGTACGGGCAAGCGGGAACCGGAAGCTCGTGAGTATGCGTTGTCGATCACATGGGGAGTACGAGCGGTACGGGCAGCGGTACCGGCAGCGGTACGGGCAAGGACGCGGACCGGCGCATCGGACGGCGGGCGCTGCTGCTCGGCGGCCTGGGCACAGCGGTCGGAGCCGGGGTGCTGGCCAGGGGCGAGCTCGCGCACATCTGGTGGCGGCTGCCGGGCGTCGAGAAGCCGCGCACGGAGGGAGACGTCGATTTCGCGGGCGCCCGGTGGGCGGCAGCCTCGCCGGCGAACTACCGGCGGGCCGACCGGCCGGACGACTACCGGGTCGACCGGGTCGTCATCCATGTCGTGCAGGGCGGCTACGCATCGGCACTGAAGGTCTTCCAGGACCCGTCGCACGGAGCGGCCGCGCACTATGTCGTCCGCAAGGACGGGCTGGTGGCGCAGACGGTGCGCGAGCTGGACGTCGCCTTCCACGCGGGCAACCGCGACTACAACGAGCGCAGCGTCGGCATCGAGCACGAGGGGTTCGTGGACCGGAAGTCGTCGTTCACGGCCCCGATGTACGCGGCCTCGGCCCGGCTGACGGCCGGGATCTGCCGGCGCTATGGGATACCGGTGGACCGCGACCATGTCATCGGGCACGTGGAGGTGCCGGGAGCGGACCACACCGATCCCGGCCCGCACTGGGACTGGGACCGGTACATGAAGCTGGTGCGGGCCGCACGCGCCGTGCGGCCCGTGCGTTCCTAGCTGAGCCCGGCCGTCCGCGCCCGCTCCACCGCCGGGCCGATCGCCTCCGCGACCGCCGCCACGTCCTCTTTGGTGGAGGTGTGGCCGAGCGTGAAGCGCAGGGTGCCGCGCGCCAGGTCCGGGTCCGTGCCGGTCGCCAGGAGTACGTGACTGGGCTGCGCGACCCCCGCCGTACAGGCCGACCCCGTCGAGCAGGCGATGCCCGCCGCGTCGAGCAGCAGGAGCAGGGAGTCGCCCTCGCAGCCGGGGAAGCTGAAGTGGGCGTTGGCGGGGAGACGGTCGTCCGGGTCGCCGCCGAGCACCGCCTCGGGGACGGCGGAGCGCACGGCCGCGATCAGCTCGTCACGCAGGGCGCCGATCTCACGGGCGTAACTCTCGCGCCGCTCGGCGGCCAGCTTTCCCGCGACCGCGAAGGCGGCGATCGCCGGGACGTCGAGCGTCCCGGAGCGTACGTGCCGCTCCTGGCCGCCGCCGTGCAGGACAGGGACGGGGGTCTGGTCGCGGCCCAGGAGCAGCGCTCCGATGCCGTACGGGCCGCCGATCTTGTGTCCTGACACGGTCATCGCGGCGAGTCCGGAGGCGGCGAAGTCCAGCTCGGTCTGGCCGAAGGCCTGGACCGCGTCGGAGTGCATCGGGATCTCGAACTCCCGTGCGACATCGGCCAGTTCACGGATCGACATGATGGTGCCGATCTCGTTGTTGGCCCACATCACGCTGATCAGCGCCACGTCGGAGGGGTCGCTCCCGACTGCCGTACGGAGCGATTCCGGATGGACGCGGCCGTAGGAGTCGACCGGGAGGTACTCGACCGTCGCGCCCTCGTGCTCGGCCAGCCAGTGCACCGCGTCGAGGACCGCGTGGTGTTCGACGGGGCTGGTCAGGATGCGGGTACGGTGCGGGTCGGCGTCGCGCCGGGACCAGTACAGGCCCTTGACCGCGAGGTTGTCGGACTCCGTGCCGCCCGCGGTGAAGACCAGCTCGCTGGGGCGTGCGCCGAGCGCTTCGGCGAGGGTCTCGCGGGCCTCCTCGACGGCACGCCGAGCCCGGCGTCCGGCGGCGTGCAGCGAGGAGGC